>CAYPVN010000103.1:0-6909 GCA_964414155.1 uncultured Chitinophagales bacterium | reverse complement strand
CCGTCGATGTCAAAGAAAACCTCTGAGTGTGGTCAGACGTTTCTTAAGTTCTTTGTTGCGGGCTTTCTGATCTTCAAACATTATGTTCCTCTTAAAGTGTGATCTTTTCCTGGATATCAAGTTCCATCCTCAGCATCGCTGTGCTGAGGGTCTTTCCTTGCGCGTCGTTCTTCAATGATTTCGTTCCCCCACCTCCTAACGATTGATGGAGCAAGAAGTTGATCGCCCAGAGATTGGGGAGTTCGAACCGCTCCACGTTGCCCAATGCGATCCCCTCAAAATGTTTCTTCACACGTTCCACAGTGAGATATTTTGTGAGAATGGGATAATGTTCCTGCTTGCGTGCAATAACACCAACGTTTCCGGTGTCTCCTTTGTCCCCTGAACGGGCATGTGCAATATCGATCAAACGAATCTTCATCGTCTCACTCAGATTTCCTCAACAACAACTTCCGGCTTCATGGCTGATTTCGGAATCAGTGCCGGCCAATAGGCGATCACTTCACTCGGTTTCGGTCTTCCACCTGCGAACCCGGTGACGCCTGGGGGACCAGTCAGAATAAGAGGCGCCAATTCCATTCCAAACCGCTCGACTGCGTTCCGATCATAACCACGGACACCGATGCGAAGTACCACCTCGTTCATCTCATCCGGCCTCACCGAAAGCGGCCCGTGACACGAATTGAATCCCATAAACTCCGTACGTACCTCATCGAAATGCAATCCAAGATCACCCAACCGTGTACGAAGAACCTGATCAGCAGCCTTCGCTTTATCTAACGCATCCGGCCAGGAATAGGTAAGCGTGCCTACAGCGGTGTATCCGTCAAGATACGACATCGAGACTTTGTACGAGTCTGTGGCGGGTTTCCCTTTTACGCCGGACATCCTTACGCAGTTTGCCCCATCATCCTGCAACTGGATAGTCGTGAAATCGGCGACACAATCGGGCGTGATATATGTGGATGGATTTCCGATCTCATACATGAGCTGTTCCTTTACGGTCTGCATCGAGACGAGACCGCCTGTGTTCTCATGCTTTGTTATGACGATCTCACCGTTCGGGTACGCTTCAGCAATCGGGAAACCGATGTGTGCCAGGTCGGGCACAGCGCGCCAATCCGCCGAGAAATTTCCGCCGCTCGCCTGACCACCACATTCGAGGATGTGCCCGGCAACAGTTCCTGCCGCGATCTTGTCCCAATCATCCTCTTTCCATCCAAACTCATGAATCATCGGCGCAAGAGTTAGACCTGTATCAGTTGTGCGACCGGTGATGACCACCTGCGCTCCCTGTCTGAGGGCTTGTACAACCGGCCATGCGCCAAAGTAGACATTCGCACTCATCACCTTGTCCACAACCCCTGAGAGCAGCTCTCCGGTCTCCATGTTATTGAGCGGGATGCCGTTCTTGTTCAACTCCCCAAGTCGGTCAAGTATGTCATCTCCGAGGACCACGCCGATTTTCAGCCCTTTGATCCCGAGCTTCTTCGCGACCTTGAATATCGCCTCACGGCAACCTTTCGGGTTCACTCCCCCGCCGTTGGTGATGATCTTGATATTTTTCTCGACGAGAATCGGTAACAGCTGTTCCATCAACGGAACGAGATCCTTTGCGTATCCGAGGCTCGGATCCTTCCACTTCTGTTTTTGCATGATGGACATGGTGACCTCGGCAAGATAATCCATCATCATATAATCGATCGGACCCCTCGTCACCTGGTCGTACGGGGCGGTCAGCAAATCGCCCCAGAAACCCTGTCCACTCGCTATACGGATTTTGTCTTTCAAGTATTCGTGATATGCCTAAGGTTATTCACGGGTAGAAGAAAACCACAGAGATCACAGAGGAATCTCAGAGAACACAAAGAAACCTCTGTGTCCTTTGTGCTCTAGTCCAAACCGGCTCTTTGTGTTCTCTGTGTTCAGATCTCTTCAAGTTGAATCACACGATCCGCAAGTGCAATTCTTTCAATTGCTTCTCCTCAACTTCACTCGGCGCTTCATCCATCAACGATACAGCGCTCGCTGTTTTGGGAAATGCAATCACTTCTCGAATGGATTTCATCCCGGTCAGCAGCATGACAATCCTATCGAAGCCAAAGGCAATACCGCCATGAGGAGGTGCGCCGTACTTGAAGGCATTCAGAAGGAATCCGAACTTGTTCATTGCCTCCTTTTTATCGATGCCAAGCAACCCAAAGACGCGCTGTTGCATTGCAGCGTCATGGATGCGGATGCTTCCACCTGCAATCTCGTTGCCGTTGAGGACCAAATCATACGCACGAGCACGGGCCTTTCCAGGTTCACTCTCAAGAACCTGCACATCGTCGGGATGCGGCGCCGTGAACGGATGATGCACTGCCACGTAGCGTTTTTCTTCTTCACTATATTCGAACATTGGGAAGTCTGTTACCCAGAGCATATCGAATGCTTTCTCGTCGATCAGATTCAATCGCTTCCCCATTTCCATGCGGAGTGTGCCCAGAACTGTGTAGGCTTTCGACCATCCGTCCGCAACAAAAAGAAGAAGATCACCCTGTCGCGCTCCCATTGCGTTGGTAATTTTCTGAACAATATCCTTCCCCAGGAACTTCTCAACGGCAGTTTCGATCCCAGCGTCCGTCCACTTGAAGTAGACCAGCCCTCCGACGCCCAGACTCTTTGTGAAATCTACAAGGTTGTCCATCTGATTTCTCGTGAACGATGCCGCACCCGGTACAACAAATCCAGAAACCACACCGCCTTTCTTAACCACATCCGAGAAAACCTTGAACCCGGAATCCTTGACCAAGTCATTGATACATGTGAGCGTCAGACCGAAACGAGTATCCGGCTTATCGGTGCCGTAGGTTTCCATCGCTTCCTTGTATGTGAGTCGCCGGAACGGTGTTGCAAGATCGACGCTCTTCAACTCCTTGAGCACCCTTTTCATCAGGCCTTCGGTAATTGCACGGACTTCCTCCTCTTCCACAAAAGACATCTCAACATCGATTTGTGTGAATTCGGGTTGGCGGTCCGCACGGAGGTCTTCGTCGCGGAAGCACTTCACGATTTGTACGTACCGATCGAATCCAGCGACCATCAGTATTTGCTTGTAGGTCTGCGGCGATTGTGGCAGGGCGTAGAACTTCCCCCGGTGAATCCGGCTCGGAACGAGATAGTCGCGGGCGCCTTCGGGCGTACTCTTCATCAACATCGGCGTTTCGATCTCGATGAAGTCATTTTCATCGAAATACTTGTGCACGAGTTGGTACAGACGATGACGGAGAATCAAATTCTGTTGAAGCGAGGGCCTGCGCAAATCAAGATAACGGTACCTTAGCCGGATGTCTTCGCTGGCTTCCACATCATCATCAATGGGAAACGGAGGCGTATCCGCTTTATTGAGGATAGTCAACTCAGAGCACATCACGTCGATTTCACCGGTGGCAAGATCGGAGTTGTCCGTTCCTTCCGGCCGCCGTTCAACAAGTCCGGTTGTGGAGATAACAAATTCGTTTCGCAGTTCCTTTGCAAGGTCGTGTGTGGCTGGACTTTTCTGAGGATTGAAGACCACCTGCGTTTTGCCATACCGGTCGCGCAGATCGATGAAGATTACTCCACCGAGGTCACGTCGTGTATCAACCCACCCCGTAAGTGTAACGGTCTTTCCGACGTCCGACGTTCGTAATTCTCCGCAAGTGTGAGTACGCTTCTTGAATGAAGGCAAACGATCTCCGCTTCCGTTAAGATGAGGCTAACTTGCTGTAATGCAAGCAGTTAAATGACAAAAAAATATAGGCAAAAAATCGTTGAGTATCAACAAGTGCGGCGACCACTGCCTCGCTAGCAATTGCTTCGGTGAACGATAGCTTCGCATTACTTCTTACTCAGGATGATCTTACCGAGAAAATGTTTGACCCGTCTTTCACGTTTCGTTACCTTAGGGGGCAAAATCTATCTCCGATTCACCACAACATTGAAACCCATTCTAATATGACACAAAGGGTCTTCATGCTAGTAGCCTCGTGCCTCGTGACGTTTTTGATTTTTACCGTCGACGTGGTAGCTCAGCAATCACAGGAGTCGGAAGGCCGTGTTCGACAGGACAAACTCGAGCTCACCTTCCGCATCAAAGACCGCCGAACCATCCACGATGGAAAGCTCCTGAAACTTCTCTCCGACGAGGACCCCGCAGTCCGAAAAGAGGCAACGCTGGCATTCGGCAGCATTCAGGACACTACTGTTTTGGGATTACTCACCAACAGCCTGATTGATAGGGATCCTTCCGTTCAGCTTGCAGGAGCGTTTGCCATTGGCCAAACCGGCGTCATGCTGGGTAAACAAGGGAAACAGCAGCTGGAATACGATCTGATATGGAAACGGCTTTCTCAAACTTCCGCCGCTGATCGATTGATTGAAGAGATTGGGAAATTTGGAACAGAGACTGGCCTGAATGATCTTATGGTTCGGGTCGGCAACGCTTTCCCGCGTCAGCATACAGAAGCCATGACAATGTGCATCGCCCGGTTTGGCATTCGCGGCATCGCCTCGGTTGACGCAGTTCGATACCTCATTCAACTTACGAAGCCCACAGACGCAACACCGTGGCAGGTCGCTTACGCATTGCAGCGAATCGGCTCGCATGAAGAAATTCGATTAGAGCTGGACCACCTGGTCGGACTTCAAAAGCATCCCGACCCGTTGGTTCGCATGTATCTCGCAACGCTGCTGGGTAAGTACACCAAAGAGAAAGGAACACGGGAGGTGCTCGTGAGGCTCGCAGAGTTCGACGGCGACTGGCGGGTACGCGTGAACGCGTTGAAATCCTTATCCAACTTCGATCTGAATGATCGCGACCAGGATATCTGGACTTTCAAACGGGCGTTTTACTCTGATAATCCGTACGTGCGGCTGACTGCGCTGGCTTCCTTTGCCAATACCGGCCTCGGCATGAGCGATACAAACCGGATGACACGAGATGTTTTTGAGGAACTCAAACACATTGCAAGGAACGAACGCAACGACTTCGCGTGGCAGGAGCAGGCCGAAGCAGGGCTTACTCTGGCAAAGCTTGGCAAGAAGGAGGCTCTTCCGTTTCTGCAACCAACAACCCGACCGTATCGGTATCTTCGGGGACGCATTCTTGTGGCATTGGGAAATACTGGATCACCGGGAGCTCTCCCAATACTCTCATCCTACCTCAACAATGATGACGCGGTGTTGGCGCGATCGGCGCTGGAAGGATTGCAGACGCTGAGCGAACAAAACCCTGCCGATTCGATCATCATCCAGACCACATACGCTGCAAGCCTTGAAGCACTTGGCAGCCAGGATGTTGCTGTGACCACCACAGCCGCGTCCATTCTTGGTGACTCGCTTTTCCGCAGAGCTTCCTCGGTCCCGCCACTCCTCGAAACTCTCGCCTCCCTCCGTTTCCCTGATGACATTGAGACAATGCAGGAAATAATCGCGACGCTGGGAAAACTCAAGGATGGCCGGGCTATCCTTCCTCTGATCGAGTTCCTCAAAAAGCCCGACCAATCAGTCGTTCGAGCGGCAACACATGCGCTCCAAGATCTTACGGGAATAGATTACTCACCGAGATTTCCACAATCATTCGAACCGCTGTTTACAGATTTTGATTTCAACTATTTGAGTTTGCTCTCCGACACGGTTCGAGTGAGAATCGAAACAGCCCGCGGCGATATTGTCGCTGAGCTTTATCCGAGGATCGCCCCGTTCACCGTGATGAGTTTTCTCAAGCTTGCTGAGCAGCGCGGGTTCTACAGAGGACTATCGTTCCACAGAGTGGTTCCGAACTTTGTCATACAGGGTGGCGACCCGCATGGGGATGGCTGGGGTGGACCGGGGTACTCGATTCGCTCGGAATTCTCGCCGCTGACTTTTGATACGGGAGTGCTTGGTATGGCTAGCTCCGGAAAAGATACCGAGGGTTCTCAATTTTTCATCACGCAATCCCCGCAGCCTCATTTGGATGGTCGATACACGATCTTCGGCAGGGTGATTTTGGGAATGGATGTCGTTAACCGGATTCAGGTGGACGATCACCTCTTCAACATCTCAATCATGGAGAGTGAACAGAATCCAAGCAAGTGATCTGATGTGATGCTACTTGTTAACTACCAGACAGCCGGCCATGATGTCGTGGAGTGCCTGCTTCTGCTGCGTAAAGCCCGTCATGATGAATCCGATATAGAGAATGAATGCCGAGATGTATTTTCCAAAGTACCGGCCTGTCGCTCGACCGAATGAAATCCTGTTCCCTTCCATGTCTGTCACCTTAACGCTGATCGCCATCTTGCCAAGTGTTGCTTGCTTTGCTGATGATTCCATAAGCGCATAGTACAACCATCCGACAATCGCAACAGCAAGTGCGGCGAACAAGTAAGCCCCGATAAGCGCAAAGATCCAACCGAGATCTGTATATTCATCGTGGGCAATTATGCCTATGCCCAGCAATCCGAGGAACGGGATGAAGATAACAAACTCCACAACACCAAGGATCAGACAGTCAATGATACACGCGACGAACCGTTTCCAGAATCCGGCGTAGGTGACGGCTGATGGTTCCATGGCTTACCTTTCAATGCTGGATGATTTCACGTGACTAGTTGATTGCGTGTGAACGCGAGAGGCAATTGGATTGGCTGGCGTTAATATAGCAATCCCCAGAGGAAAACACAATCAGACATTCAAAAGGTGGTTCTTACCTTTTCTGGACGAGGATACGCACAGCGTTACCATCGGGATCGATCACACTGACTCCATAATTCCCTGAATCGGCAACAGAAAACGGTATATTCAGCCGGCGAAGCCGTTCCTGGATTTTTCGAATCTCGGCTGACCCCGGAAGGACGACACTAAACGAGACCAACCCAACTGCATCACTTGGCGGAGCCGGGG
>CAYPVN010000102.1:0-6964 GCA_964414155.1 uncultured Chitinophagales bacterium | reverse complement strand
CGGTTCATAATGCACCCCAAGCCTAGTTGTGTGATGTTGGATTTCAGAGCCTTGTGTGTTTGAAGATACTGCTTTCCAAATTGAAATGAAAGAATACCTTCCATCAACTTGAATCTCTGAGCCACACACCATGTCTTCCCCTGTAATCCTTCTTAACTTGGGACGAGTTGGGAGAAGGTACAGTAGCCATTCCTCAACTGGACACTCAAAGGACGATTCATGAAAATTCAACGCGCCGGTGTCGCACCGTCCTTCTTCTCCTATTTGTTGTTTTCATCATCCAGAGGATATGCGATATCTGCAATCAGCTTCCACTCACCATCGGCGTTCTTCTTCCATAGATGAAGGTAGTAACCCTTCTGAATTACCGAAACACCGCGTGATTTCTTGATTTCATAACTTCCATATGTGTAGCCCAGATCATCGGCAAGCGACACATCGCTTCCCATTGGAGACCAGGATGGAACAAGTGGTTCCTTCCCAAGATGCTCTTCAATCGCTTTCTTCCCAACAATAGGCAACTGATTCTGCCGATGAAGGCGGGTATTACTTTCGGCCCGCGAGAGATATGCCTGCAACGTACCTTCAGCGATACAAGCCTCGCTAAACCCTCGTTCGAGTTTCATAATCGTTGATCGACGATCATCCGCAGAGCGATCATCTGACGCCTGGTGCCACTGCGGCTTCATTGGCTCCTTGCACGGATTCCCGAGAGGTGAGGACTGGCTGGGCATCTGGGTCCCTATGTCCACAGCAACCCTCCACTTTCCGCCTTTTTGTTTCTTCCATACAGAGAAGAACTGGCCATAGCCTTTGGGCTTGTCCGGCGCGGTCAGATCAGTTCGGATGGAAGGACCAGTGGTGAATCCAAGCTCCCCCGAAGCGGCAATCCCCGCAACCTGTGGTTCCCACTCCAGTTGAATCGCTTTGGGATTTGGTTGCGGTGGAAGCGTCTTTACTGTCTCCGTGTAGCGAAATGGCTCAGGCTTGAAAGCAATCCCGTCATCGGCGAAGTATTCAATGAATGAAGCCCGGATGCCTATCTCCGAGCATCTCCACGCGAATGCGCGCTCGGTATCAACAAGTGATTGCAGAGAGGCTCCTGACGACTGATCGTGGCAGCTACTTCCACCGAAGAAAGCTATCAAGAGAACAAATCCGATGCATGCGTTCTTCTTCATCATCTCTTTCTCTCTTTTGATCGAACCGCGCCAAAAACGCAGATGCCCGACGCACCAGCACGATGTCACCATCAGCCACCGCGTCGGTGCCTCTCACGGAGTAACATATGAGAGAGAGCCGGGCATCTCTCGATTGGTACGACTGAAGAATCACAATGTTACTTTAGGAATACGAGTTTCTTGGTGGCGCTGAACTCATCTGCAATGATCTTGCAAATATATACGCCACTTGGTAGAGTACGAGCGTCCCACACCACCTCGTAGTTCCCGGGAGTTTTCACTTCATTTACCAACGTCGTGACCTCACGACCCAGCAGATCAAATACTCTTAATTCCGTGAGCCTTTCGCTCGCAACTTCATATGCTATCTTTGTTGTCGGATTGAACGGATTCGGGTAATTCTGCATGAGTCTGAATTGCGCGGGTGCGTCAGAGCCAGTAGTTCCGACTGCCGTCGGACCGAAGCCCTCGGTAAACGTAGTGGTGGTGTTTGTCGGAATGGCAGCGAATACTTCCGTTGTCCCGGAAGGCCACTCAAGTCTCACAGAATCAATAACGATTGCGTTGCCAAGACCAAAATGGAGCACAAGCGTCTGACTGTTATATCCGCTTTGTGCCATGACTTCCTGCATTTGCCATCGCGGGACCCATTGATGACGGCTCGTATGCCCACTTTGGTCCCGATCGCCGCTCGATTCGCTGTCGTTCCGATGCATTTGATATTCGCCCAATGATTACTGTTACCGTTGTTCGAGTAAAGAAAATTCTGCCGACCCAATCTGTTGGCAACGAATAAATCAAGACTCCCGTTGTTGTCATAGTCTGCCGCAGCACAGCCGAACGAATTCCCTCCATCATTGACGACGATACCGGTCGTAACCTTTGTGAATCCATAACTCGGTGGACCGTTGTTCAAATAGAGGGCGTTGTTCTGCCCATCGTTGCAGACAAAAAGATCAAGATCACCATCGTTATCGAAATCGCCCCACACGCTCCCGACTGAGCTGCCTCCATCATTAGAGACAATGCCCGTATCAATGCGGGTGACCGCGTAATTCGGGGTACCGCTGTTGTGATACAGGATGTTGTTCTGATTGAGGTAATTTGCGACAAAGAGGTCGAGGTTTCCGTCGTTGTCGTAGTCTCCCCAGCTCGCACCCAATGTCGCCCGCCCGTCGCTGAACTGAGTTTTTGTGAAGCCGCCATTACCGTTGTTTGTGAAGAGAAGATCGTTTTGAGTACCGGCGTTTCCGATGAAAAGATCCGGCCTGCGGTCGTTGTTGTAATCTGCCCAAGCACCGACAATGGAAAAGTTGCCTCCATCAAGAACGATTTCACCCGAATCAACACGTGTGAAGGTGTAGTTAGGTGGCCCGCCATTGTAGTAGAAAAAATTGTTCCCCTGGAAGTTAACAACGAACAGATCGAGATTGCCATCACCATTGATGTCAACCCAGGAACTGCTGTTGGAGTTTGCGATATCCGTGGCCGGGCCTCCGCTTGTGATCTTCGTAAATGTCGTATCTCCGTTCCCGCGGTACAGGAAATTTCCAAACGGAGTTGAGAAGAGTCTGTTGGTCACGAAGAGGTCAAGCTTTCCGTCATTGTTGTAGTCGCCCCAAGTTCCACCGATAGATGTGCCGCCGTCGTTCACGATGGGACCTGTGATCACTTTGATGAAGTTGCCGTTGCGGTTGTTTACATAGAGAGAATTATTCTGGCTGCTATCGTTTCCATTGGCAACGAAGAGATCCAGGAATCCGTCCTTGTTGAAATCCGCCCAGCCCCCGCCACCACTGTTCACTCTATCAACGACAATTGGATTTGCAGGGTCAGTAATCTTTGTGAAGGTTTGTGAGTGCATAAGAAATGGACCCATCAACACAATAGATGCAAGACAGAAAAGCTTGATCATAGAGTTCCCTCAATAATGGAATGTGAAACGGTCATCGCATGCATATCGTAGACTTTGAGACTCAAGAACCCGACATCTCGCACCCGATAGCTGATTCTCGCATCTGGATTGAATGGATTGGGATAGTTCTGCAGAAGATCGAAGTCCATAGGAATGCTTCCGTGTCTGTCATCGACCGGCATGGGTCCGGCCCCTTCTCGTGCAGTCACGATCCGGTCAACGGCAACATTTGTGTACACATCTACTCCACCGCTTGGCCATTGTATCTTCATCGAATCGATGACAGAGGCATTGCCAAGTCCAAAATGCTGGTCCAGATTCTGTCCGCAGTATCCGCTTTGCCCATCAACCTCTCTGAGCTGCCATCTCTGTTGCCCGTTGATGGTTGCCTTGATTCTGATTTTTGCCCCGATGCCGCTCCGGTTCGAAAGGTTACCGACTGATCGCACTTCAAGCCAATGATTTCCGTTGTTATTGTCGTTGCGGTAGAGAGCATTGTTCTCGTTCTCATTCAATGTCTTTGCCACGAACAAATCAAGATCGCCGTCCCGATCATAATCACCCCAGGCACAGCCATACGAATTGCCCAGGTCGTTCACAATATCTCCAACACCGATGCGTTCGAACGACAGCGTTCCCGTTTCGATGAGTTTGTTCTTGTAGAGAAAGTTCCTCGATGCACTCGGCCCATAAGCGGTGGTAACAAACAGGTCGAGATCGCCATCGTTATCAAAATCAGCCCAGACACTCCCCATGTAAAAATCCGAACTCTTCACGATGGTATCGTTCAGTACCTTTGCAAATGTTCCGTCCCCATTGTTGAGATAGAAAAGACTCAAAGAAGAGGCAGGCCACCCGTTCGCGACAAAGACATCGAGGTCTCCATCATTGTCTGCATCTCCCCAGCTTGCGCTCATTGAGTTCCCCCCATCGTTAACGATTGAGCCGACCGTTATTTTTGTGAACGTCGCCGTTCCTGTTTCCCTGAGCATGTTCTTATAGAGGGTATTGTTCTGACCGCGCTCATTGACCACAAATAGGTCAACATCACCATCATTATCGTAATCCACCCATGTAGCCCCGCGTGAGTAGAAGGCATCAGCAACGACGGTCCCTGTTGTCATCTTTGTAAACGTCCCATCGTGGTTGTTGTGATACAAGAAATTCACCTTTGGTCCACCAACGCTCGGAGCGCCGCTGTTCGATACATAGAGATCAAGGTATCCATCGTTGTCATAATCTCCCCACGTACATGTCTCTGAATACCCTCGATCATTCACAATCGGTCCTGAGAGAATCTGAGTGAACGCTCCACCGCCGTTGTTCTGAAAGAACGCGTTGGAGCTGTCGTACCAGGCCACGACAACGGCGTCGAGATCGCCGTCGTTATCGTAGTCTCCCCAGCTGCTTCCATCGGAAGGAGCATGTCCGGTCACAAGTGGGCCGGTCGTAATCTTTGTGAATGTGCCGTCGTGGTTGTTGTGGTAGAGGAAATTATTCTGCCCCCCTTCCAATCCATTGCTCACGAAAAGGTCAAGGTAGCCATCATTGTCGTAATCAACCCAGTTGACGCTACGGGATGCGCCGCCATCGTTCACGATTGCGCCGGCTGTTATTCTTGTAAACGTCTGAGACTTCGCCGATGAGTGAAACAACGTCGGACAGAACACAAGCATCAGGAGCAGCGCTGATTTCAATGAACCCATGATTACTTCTTAGCTATTGATGGAGAGAACTGTAGTGGAATGTACACCAGAGTTGGTGAGAAGAGAAGTACGATGAGGCGAACGGCTGGAAGAGGGAGACGAAACGCAGGGTAGCGGCGGCGTACAGCTATGATTGGCGGATGTGGTTCAGCAAGGAGAAGAGTTTTTCGCGATAAGAACGGCTCAACGTCAGCTTTGAACCATTGTGCAATTTGACCGTGTATTCGCCATAGAAGAGTGGCTCGAGCTCCTGGATACGTTCAATGTTCACAATGATGGATCGATGAATGCGGGCAAACTGCCTGGGGTCGAGCCTCTGCTGCAGATCACTGATTCGACCCCGGATCAGATGTTTCTTCCCTTGCGCATTCACACACACGTAATCGCCATCAGCATCAATCCAATCAATGTCCTTAGTCTTGATGAAGGTGATTTTCCCTGATGACTTCACGGACAACCGGTCGAGAAATCCAGAACCCACCTTCATGTCCTCAAGCAAACGCACGAGTTTCTGGTTGACCATGAGCGTGCTTCTTGCTTCGATGACCGATCGGGCACGATCAAGAGCGATTCTGAACCGCTTAGGATCAACCGGTTTCAGCAAATAGTCCAGTGCATTCACATCAAAGGCACGAAGCGCAAACTCATCATACGCCGTGATAAAGATGACGACCGGCATTCGCTCCGCACCCACCTCACGCACGACGTCGAACCCATTGAGTTCCGGCATCTGGATATCGAGAAAGACAATATCCGGTCTGGCGGAGCGCAGAGCCTCAACTGCCTCAAAGCCATCGGCGCATTCTTCGACAATCTCAATCTCTGCATCGGCACTCAAGAGCTCACGAAGCCCGTCCCGGGCCAACGATTCATCATCAACGATAACGACACGCAACCTATTCAAGAGAGTCTCTTCCCAATTGGTCGTGACTATGCCCATCAACGTGCCATGGAATCGTTACAGTCACTATCACTCCGCCTTCGGCTGCATCAGATAGCTCCAGCGATGATCCTGAGCCATACAACTGTCTCAATCGAGCACGAGTATTTGTCAATCCCACGCCCTCCCTCAGTGTGGTTTCCCCCGTGGGGAGCCCTTTTCCGTTATCAACTACCTGAAGGGTGAGAAGACCGTTGTTTCGCAAAGCGTGTATCTCAACAATTGCAGGCCCTCGACGCCGTGTGACACCGTGTTTGATTGCGTTCTCGACAAGGGGCTGCAGAATCATCGTGGGGACTTGTGCATTGAGTACATCGGCTGGGATGTTAGTTTTGACCGTCAGCCGATCTTCAAACCGGGTCTTTTCAATGTTCAGGTATCGATCAAGATATTCCATCTCAACACGGAGCGAAACCTCCTGACTCGAGACATTCTCCAGCGTGAATCGCAGCAGGTCACTTAGCCTGCCTACTGTGTTACGAGCAACTTCGGGGTTTTTCTTAATGAGGACAGAGATCGCATTGAGCGTGTTGAACAGGAAATGGGGTTGTAACTGCATTTTCAGCGCATTTAACTGGGCGTTTGCAAGCTGCGATTCGAGCTGAGACGCCCGGAGCTCATTCTCTCGATAGCGGAGGTAATAATCGAGGACATAATCCAGGAGAAGAATAATCCAGTAAATCTGTATTCCATAATCGAAGTAGGAGAGGGTCTGGCGGTATTGCAATTCCCACGAAAACACCTGTCCATCCACAACAAGACGGTAGAATGAGAAGACGATTCCATGAATCCCCTTGTGGAACAGAGCGATCAGGATGCTTGCCGTGAGGTGAAGTCCAAACACTCGATACCGCCCCCCTTTCTCAAAGCGGTAGCGGCGCACAAGCCATAGCACGAGGGGAGTCAACAAGACCCAAACGGCACTGTAGGAAAAATCACTGGCTACCGCTATGGCCCACGTGACTGGTCGACCGAGGCGGGTATTTACGACATACGAAGTAACCGACATGTAGAACGCATAGATTCCCCATCCACCAAGAATGAACTTCCACTGCCCGCTAACTCGTCGCTTTATTTCGCTCCCATGTTGCATCGGCGAAATATACGAACAACGAGGCAGAATTACTAAGAACGAGCGACCAGATGCACTTGCACACGTCTAGGAGCCTGAAGAGAGAGCCGGATTACAACAGTCAATAGAGACTGGTTCCAAACAATCTGG
>CAYPVN010000101.1:0-6992 GCA_964414155.1 uncultured Chitinophagales bacterium | reverse complement strand
GCAACACTTTCCATCCAACAAGCTCGTTATGGTTCATTTCCGGCAGGACATGACCGAAGGCGAGAGACTTGGCATTCTCTGCAACCTGACCGCGCCAGCGGGTATTCACTGAATCAAATCGGTCCGTAGAGGAATAGATGACACCGATTCGACCGCGCAGCTGTTCTGCAAGCTGAAGAGC
This sequence comes from uncultured Chitinophagales bacterium, assembly GCA_964414155.1. Lineage (GTDB taxonomy): Bacteria > Bacteroidota > Ignavibacteria > UBA10030 > UBA6906 > CAYPVN01. The sequence continues at coordinate 6,811 of CAYPVN010000101.1, read as the reverse complement.
CTTGTTCGTCTGCGGATCCGGGATCCCATATTCGACTGCCTTGTTGGCCAGCAAGCTTATCGTTTCTGCAACCTCCCGATTTTTGTTCTTAACAATGCCGAGTTTCGACAATGTCAAGAGAAGTGGGAAGAACGAATACCCGAGCGCAACCCGAGGAGGGAGTCCGCCGGGGACTTGGATCATCGGGCGGCGCTTTGCTTTTGCCAGCGTGCCGAGCATCCCTCCGGATGAGATACAGAGTATTCTCGCCTTCCGTTTCAGCGCCTCACGGAAAGCCGAGATTGCCTCTTCAGTATCTCCTGAATAACTCGAGATGATAACCAGCGATTTCCGTCCTACAAACGCCGGAAGTGTGTAATGCCGGTTTATGAGAAACGGAATCTTGAGTTCGCCGGCGAGGTAACTTCGAAGCAAATCCCCGCCGATTGCAGAGCCACCAAGTCCACTCAGGACGATATTCTCAAGCCCACGGGTATTGAGCTTCACCTTCGCCCCCTTCCCGATCGATACGGCTTCGCTCACTTGAGCAGGAAACCTCTTGATGAGGTTGTACATATTCGATGTGTCAACGGCAAAAATCTCTTCGAACGTCATTCGTTGTTCCTTATGATGGATTTGAGTTCAGAGTTGGCTTATTCATCAAGCGGAAGCTCGGGTAGTTTCTCATGCACCACCGATGCGAGGAATTCCTTGATCTCCGACTCGCTCCTAAGCCCAAGCACCTTGTCGGCAATTCGTTTTGCATCTTTGTATTTGATGGAACGGATGATTTTCTTGATCTCCGGCAATATCGACGGGACGACGCTCAACTCATCGAGGCCGAGGCCGACGAGCAACATTGTGGCAAGCGGATCTCCCGCCATCTCTCCACACATCCCAACCCATTTCTTGTGATTGTGTGCCGCATCCACCACCATCTTCACCGTCCGGAGAACCGCGGGGTTGAACTGTTGATAGATCGACGCAACGAGCGTGTTCCCTCTGTCGACTGCGAGGAGATACTGGATGAGATCGTTGGTGCCGATGCTGAGGAAGTCCACCTCTGCCGCTATCTCATCGGCCAACAAAGCAGCCGATGGCACCTCAATCATAACGCCTATCTTGATTTTCGGATCGAACGGCAATCCTTTCGCCGTGAGTTCCTGCTTTGCCTGGTTTACGTACTCCTTCGCCAGCACAACTTCGCGCAGCTTGGAAACCATGGGAAACATGATGCGGACATTCTTCTTCGTGCTTGCCCGGAGGATCGCCCTCAACTGTGCGAGGAAGAGTTCCGGTCGGTCAAGGCAAACGCGAATCCCTCTCCACCCAAGAAATGGATTCTCCTCCTGCGTGGCTTCCGGAGTGAACTTGTCGCCGCCGGTATCAAACGTACGAAAGATGACTGAGTGAGGAAACATGCCCTCCGCGATTTTCTTGTACGCTTCACATTGTTCATCCTCCGATGGATATCCCGCCCTGCCAATGAGTTGGCTTTCCGTCCTGTACAATCCGATCCCTTCCGAGCCCTGAACCCGAACGAATTCGATTTCATCCGCGAATTCAATGTTCGCCGAGAGCTCGATACTCTTATGGTCGAGAGTTTGAGCGGGAAGTCCGGCAATGCCGACAAGCTGGTCTTCAAATTCTTTGAAGCGGCCGGCCTTGTGGCGAAGAGCCTCGAGCGTCTCAGCGCTCGGATGAATAGCGATGATGCCTGCATAGCCATCGATTGCAATCATGTCGCCGGTTTGCATACTCTTCGTTGCCGTTCTCAGGCCAACAACAGCCGGGATTTTAAGCGAGCGTGAAAGGAGAGCCGCATGTGATGTCACACCGCCAAGGTCCGTTGCGTAGCCGAGAATTTGATTCCGGCTGAAGATCACGGTATCGGCAGGCGCGAGTGTTTCTGAAATAATAATGGATTCGCCCTCGAGACGGGAGAAAAGTCGCTGATCCTGTATGTTGCGGATGATTCTGTTCATTACATCCTCAACATCATGGGCGCGCTCGTGCATGTAGTCATCCGCCGCTGCGAGCATGAGACGGCGATACTTGCTGATCTCATCGGAGACAATGGCTTCAGCATTGGCAAGCTCATGTGTGATGCGCTTCTCGATTGTTCCCATCAAGATCGTGTCGTTAAGGATCATGATTTGCGCATCGAAGATCTTTGCGTGCTGCGCCCCGAGTTTCTGTTCTGCGAATGCCAGGATTTTCTGAAGCTCTCTTTCCGCGCGGGTGTTGGCATTGCGCAGTTTCTGGATTTCAGAGTCCACGTCAGCCGGGGCGATTGTCTTCCTTTCCACGCGGGGAGTGTGCTTGCTGTAGAGGTATGCCGGCCCGACGGCAATTCCGGGAGCGGCTGCAATCCCGCGCAGGATTATTTCTTCTCGCTTGATTTCTGTGGTTTCCATATTATTGCTCATCGAACCCGCGCTCGAACAGGTCTGCCACCGCCGCGGCTGCCTCTTCTTCGTCAGGACCTTCAAACTTCAAAATGAGCGTGGAGCCCTGCTCTGCCGCAAGCGTCATCACCCCAATGATACTCTTGCCGTTGATTTCGAATGAGTCCTTCCGGATCATGAATTCAGACTGGAACCGCGCAGCTGTCTTCACCAGCGTGGCAGCCGGCCGCGTGTGCAGCCCCGCCCTGTTCTTGATTGTCACATGACGCTCGACCATCGCTTCAGGACATCCGTTTCAAAAGCATCCCGGAGAACCAATGAAGCATTTCGGTCGCTTCGTTCCCGGGAAGCTCATTCAGCGCGGCAGTTGCCTTCTTCGTATCACGCGCAATCTGATGCTGTGCAGAATCAATTACTCCTGATCGGGTGTAGATGTCAGTTATCGTGGCGACCCATTCCCGTCGACGGGCGGCGGTCCAACGAACAGGCGTGTGTTTCGCGTGCATGACCTTTTGAATCAAGCCCCGCTCCTTTCCGCTTGCACATTCGGCGGCTTTGATCAACAGGAATGTTTTCTTTCCTTCCAGGATATCTCCACCAACAGTCTTGCCGAATCGCCCAGGCTCAGCCACCACATCGAGGAGATCATCCTGAACCTGAAATGCGCGGCCAAGATACCCTCCGAACTGACGCAACGCTCGCTGCCGACGCTCCGTTGCGCGCCCGATCATCGCTCCAATTTCACATGCCATCGACATCAAACGTGCCGTCTTCTTTTCTATCATGACAAAATAATCTGAAACTGAAACGCTTTTTCTACGACCGAACTCGAGATCAAGCGCCTGCCCTTCACACACCTCAAGGAAACCGTCCGTAAACACTTTCGCTATCGAATGAATTTCCGAGGTCCCTCTTCGTACCAGCGAGGCGTACGCCATACCGAGCAACACATCCCCAACGAGCAGGGCGTTGTTGACATCCCATTTCGTGTGAACAGTCGGTTTGCCGCGACGAGAGTGTGCATTATCCATGATGTCGTCGTGGACAAGCGTGAAGTTGTGCATCATCTCAACTGCCGCCCCTGCATCGAGAGCATCGTGCACTCTCCCGCCAACGGCCTCACACGAAAGCAGCAACAACGTGGACCGAACCCGTTTGCCCCCTCCGGTGAGCACATACCGCAATCCCTCGGCGAGATCCTTCGGTTCAGACTTCCCACCAAGTACAGCCAATCGTCGATCAACACGGCGCCTCAATTTCCTGTATCGAGCTTCAAAGACGGATTTGCTCATGCGTATTCCACGAGCGGAGCCTTCTGAAGAGCTGCGACAGTCGCAGAGCCGGTCAGGAACATGATTCCTCGTAGCTCTTGTCTCCAGATGCCGAGAAGATCTCGCAGTTCTTTTTTCCCGCCTCGATGGAGTGCGGTGAGCATCGGCCGCGCTGAACCAACGAGGTCGGCCCCAAGAGCAATACACTTTGCAGCGTCAGTGCCTGCTGCAATCCCACCGGAAGCAATCAGCGTGAAATCCCGGCTATCAGATTTCAACTGCGCCGCTTCGCGAAGTGCAACGGATGTCGGGATTCCCCAGTCCCAAAACTGCTCGGCAAAGCTTCTCTTTTTCCGTCTTAACGTTTCCACACCAGCCCAACTTGTTCCACCAGCTCCGGCAATATCGATATACTTCACACCAACATCCAGCAATCTACGCACAACGTCCTTCGAAATACCTGCACCAATCTCCTTCACTATGACGGGAACCGGAAGCCCGGCCGTTAATTTCGCAATCCCGTCAAGCACGCCGCGAAAGTTCGTATCGCCCTCCGGCTGAAGAAACTCCTGCAGTGGATTCAGATGAACGGTGAATGCGTCCGCTCGTATCAAGTCGACTAATCTTTTTGCGGAATCGATACTCGTCATCTTTGCAACTTCAGCCGCGCCGATGTTTCCGACGACCGGGATGGTGACCGCTACTTCCCGAACCACACTGAATGTTCGATGGTATTGCCTGTCCTCCATTGCCTGTCGCTGACTTCCAACACCCATTGCAATACCTGCTTCCTCACACACTTCCGCAAGTTGCCGGTTGATGCTGAGTGCATCGGGATAACCGCCTGTCATACAAGATACCATGAAAGGGGCCGTGATCTTTTTTCCAAGAAAAACTATCGACGTGTCGATCTCGGAGAGATTCAGCTCCGGTAGCGCATTATGGACGAAATGGAGTTGTTCGAGTCCCGTTGTTTTCTTTCGAAACTGTACATCCTTCGTCAGTGTGATTGCTACATGTTGTTTCTTACGCGAGGGAGTGCTTCGCAAATGCGTCTTCTTCGGCATTGTCTGAGGAAAGTGTTCGAAGGGTTGCTGGAAAAATAATAACGATTTGAAGGGTGAGAATCAATTGTACGCTGGTAGGCACGTTTCCTGGTCGACCGGAGATAACATGTCTTGATTGGTAGCGATTACAATCGAGACAGAGCAGAGCTTGCCAGACTGAGAACGAGGAAGAATCCGCACATATCAGTTACCGTTGTGAGAATCGGTCATGATGCAAGTGCGGGGACGATGCGCATCTTGCGAAGCAGAAGCGGCACCGAACTCCATCGACAATACCGCTGATTTTCAGTAACGAGCTCTTGACCTTCTATGACCGGACTTGTTCTGTAGTTATCATTGGTCACTCATTTTTCGAAGCGGGATATACTCTCTATTCCCATTTTATGGAATAATGGGGCAGCACATCGATAGGCAAATCCTTCACAACATCGAGACTGCTCTGCAACTCAGGTGTGATCTTCGCCCAAGTATCGAAGAACAGCTGCACCTTCACATTGTCTCCATCACCTTCCAACATCAGCAACTCCTTTGCGAGGCTCTTGATGCCCGAACGGAACCGGTCGAATTCGATAGACCATCGATGTGTCGCCGGGTCATAGCGAATGCTTCCCCGTTTGTGAAGATACGCGATGGAAATGGCTGCGGCCTTCGCATGCGCTTCAACAAGTCCGAAGCGGACGGAACGGAACAAGCTACCGAGATAGGAAACATAAAAGCTCTTTTCCTTGTTCTTATCGACCACACCCTTGTCGATCAGATAGGCGAGTGAGTGCAATCCGGCGACGTCCGCCTTGCATTCTTCGAGCGGGCTGTAGTTCGGTCCGATCGCGGCATTCGCTGCCATTCCTTTCTTCGGTCCCACCTTCACGGTACGCGGGCCGACCGCATGACAGATCTCATGCATCAACACAAACTGGAAGAATCCATCATCCGACAGGTACGGAAGCTGCGACTCATCTATCAATTTCATACTGACCGGCTTGATGATGGCATTGAACCGAGCCTCAAACATATTTTTCCAGAATGTTTTCGTCGTCCCTTTCTTTTCATGAACTTCCGGATCGTTCGGTAGATTGGTGGCCACCGACTGATAGCCGGGAGCTGCTTCTCCCGCGCGCATGATATCACGCACCACAATAAACTTGGCTGTCAATCCTTTAACGACAGATTTGTAAACATCGGGAATGGGGAGGTTCTTCTCCAGTTGCGGCAGGTATTGTGTGTACACGTCGAGGTTCTTTGATTCGACTTGATCGACCACTTCGATCAACGCCTCGTATTTTGCCTTCACGCCTTTGATAGCGTCGGAGTACGTTTCAAAGGGACCAAATACCATGTCGAACTTGTTGTCCTTCATATCGATCCATGCAACATCGGCATCGAAGTAGTTGTCAGTTGTCAGCGCATGGGCTTTCAATCGCAGGTACTTCGCAAAGGAAGGATTGTCGGACAAGTCAGCGCATTCATTCAGCAACGCAACCATTGGAGTGATGTACTGCCGGTACTCTTCATGATAGGGGACAGCCGTATAACCGCCCTTGCCATCCGGTCGGATCGTTGTATATGGTGACATGAACTTCGCCTGTTCGGTTTCAGGCAACGTGGCATAATACGCGTCGAACTGTTCCACTGTCATTCCACGCGGATAGATTTCACCCCCTCCATAATGCGTCTGATTACCGATGAAGGGCTCGTGCTCGTTGAGCAACTCGAACGGACCGGCGTTGCGCATGACCAGGGTGAGAAGCTTCTGCGCGTACGGATCATTCTTGACCTGTTTCAGGCTGTCGCGCAACCCCATACCATACTTTGACGTTTGCAGCCAATAGATGGTGTCGACATAGGCAGCTGCCTGTGTCAGTTTCTTCAGAATGGTCTTGTCGGTTTCGTTGTAGCCGCTTGCGTCAAACGGCATATCGTATGGGGCGTACTGGGCGATGTACCGGTTGATTTTCGCTTTTTGCGCTTCGGTGAGCGGCGCAGACTTTTCAGCGCATCCGGATATCAACACGATCACAGCCAGGAGAGTTTTCTTGAGCATGGTTCATCCTTTCGTTCTGGATTTTTGATTGGTGGATTGTAAGCA
>CAYPVN010000100.1:1480-7167 GCA_964414155.1 uncultured Chitinophagales bacterium | reverse complement strand
CTTGAGCCACGAGTTGGCCTGCGGAAAGAAATCGCGTCATCGAGGCTGAAGCTGGATATAGGAAGTACGTTCGATTTGCTTGAGTATGCATTTTCAAACAGCAGAACGGAGACGATCAGGCTCGGCATCGACTTCTTCACATACGCACTCACGACAAACGCCGAAGGACTTCGTCTGCAAATAGATGCGGTGGATGGAATCTTCGGTGGTCACATCATATATCAGGGCATCAAACCTCAGGGATCTTTGTCACTCAGGTTGCGACTTCTGCATTTGAGCGCTCATTTTGTAGATGGGCACTTCAATAATGCGTTTGGAGGATGGGCTGGTGGCAGAGCTCCCATCCCCTACACCCGGGATTTTGGGGAATTGGTAGGCGCATATTCATGGAATACGGAAGTCGTAACAGTGATGCTCTATTCTGGCATTAGCTACGCTACTCTCGTCCGGCCAGTCGAGATAAAACGAATTGGCTCAATTCACGGCCTTGAGATTCACACGGCACTCGGATCAGCATTGGGCAATCCATTCAACATTTTCCTTGCCGACAACTTAACAATGGCCGGTATTCCAAGATACATCGGCACCAATAACCTTGAGTTTGGTGTGAAATTTGGAGAATGGAACGATCGTGGAGTGAAACTCTTTTTCAGCTACTACAGTGGGCTGGAGATTTTCAGCCAGTACTACAACGTGAGGAGAAATCAGTGGGGTGTGGGATTTGGTTTTGATGTGTGGTAACTATCAGGGCTTTTCCACCGACCAATGCCTATCTGAAGACTGAACAACCCGGGCATCATCAATTCCACCTTGCCGGACCAACTCCCGAACTTCGGGGATTGTCAGCGCTGCATGCAAGGAATCCCGAAACAGCTTCTGCTGATATTCATCCTCGTCACCGGCATGTTGTCGAACAAGCATATTCAATTGTTCAACACTCTCGGGCCGCATAAGATCGCGGATGAAGATGCTCCCACCCCGCTTCACAACCCGTGCAACTTCAGAGAACAAAACGCCTGGCTCCGGTATATGATGAACGAGACTGTTTGAGATCACCATATCGAAAGAACTCCGTTCGAACGGGAGCCCCTTCGCATCAATGAGCCGAAGGGTAATGCGCTCGGTCAAACCGGCTTCAGCGATGTTCCTTTCCGCCACCTTTAGCATTTCAGAAGAAAGGTCGATACCGAGAATGCGAACGGCTTTCGAAGCAATCTGTGCGATGAGAATAGGGATTCGGGCTGTGCCGGTTCCAACATCTAGAATATGTTGATGCCCGTTCGCCACTGCAAGCTCCACCGCGCGCTCAGCGAACGCTAGGTTTACTTCGGAAAAATCCATGGCATCATATTCCGCGGCATCCTTTTCGGTGTCCATTACTTCCGGCTCAAGAATGCGCGGCAGCACCGTCATCACACTCCCAATTCGTTTGCAACAGCCTTCAGCGCATCAATCACAAAACGAATATGTTCTTCCGGATTGCCCCCCATCTCCTCGATTCCTCGCTGGATATCCTCGCGGCTCACGCTTCGGGCAAATGCTTTGTCCTTGAGTTTTTTCTTCACAGAAGAGACCTCAAGATCAGCGATTTTGTTGGGACGCACCAATGCACAGGCAACTATAAATCCGCATAACTCGTCGCAGGCAAAGAGCGTTTTCGCCATCGGGGTATCACGCGGAACATTCATGGCGGGCACATGACTGAGGATCGTCCTCCGTATCTCTTCGGAATATCCTTTCTGTGCAAGTATCGCCGAGCCTTTGGTGGGATGGTCAGGCACCTGAGGATACATCTCATAATCGAAATCATGAAGCAACCCAGCGGTGCCCCAGGTCTCTTCGTCCTCACCGTGCTTCCGTGCATACGAACGCATTGCAGCTTCCACTGCTAACGCATGTTTCCGCAAACTGTCGGTTTTGGTGTACTCAAAAAGAAGATCAAGGGAATCCTGTCGTGTCATCGTGGGCCTTTCGCGAAAGAGAGATGAATGAGAGAAGAACTTGCATTCTGGGCCTTGTCTCCGTATGTTGTCGCAACAGATGAAAGTTTACTGAATGACTGTTACAATCCTTGCGGTTGGGTTTCTTCTGTTGGTCCTTGCCATCGCAGTGTTCGGATTCAAAGCCATTGTGAAGCAGGGGAAACCGCCGGAAGATATCAACAAAGAACGATGTTCACTCTGTCGGCAGAGTTTCTCCAAGTCACAATTGATTGAACGGCAGATCGGCGACTACAAGCTGTTTTATTTCTGCAGCAACTGCATTACACAACTCCACACCGAACTAATCAGTAAGAACTGAATCAGCCCGTTTTTCCCTGCTGCGCCATGAATATTTCCGCCGAGGGACAGAGATCATTCACGATGCATTCTACACACTTCGGCTTGCGCGCGTTGCACGTTCGCCGTCCATGCAACATCATGACTGTTCCCACATTGATCCAATCCTTCCGCGGAAAAAGGTCCATGAGATCCTGTTCGATTGTTTCAGCGGTATCGGCCACACTCAAACCCATCCGCTGGGACAACCGGTGAACATGGGTATCGACCACTACTCCTGACGCAATTCCATACGCCTGACCCAACACGACGTTGGCCGTCTTCCGTCCCACCCCGGCCAATGTGACTAATTCGTCAATGGTTTTGGGAATTCTCCCTCCGAAATTCTCCACCAGCGCTTTGCTGCAGGCCATGATGTTCTTCGCCTTCATGCGAAAGAACCCTGTAGACCTGATATCCTGCTCCAATTCGGCGACATTCGCAGCAGTAAAATCTTTGGGACTGTGATACTTCCTGAAAAGATCCTTCGTCACCATATTCACGCGTTCATCGGTACATTGAGCGGAGAGGATTGTCGCTATCAACAATTGAAACGCATCCTTGTGGAGCAATGCTGTCTTTGGGGAAGGAAACTGTTTCTTCAAGCGGAGGAGTATCTTTGCCGCACGCGCCTTCTTTGCTTTGTCAGATGCTAATGCGTTTTGGGGAATATGCTTCTTTGCCAAGGGTCGGTCCGTTTCAATCAAAAGAGAAGTTCTTTCAGGATTAGCTTCCCATCGCGTATGAGTGTCTCTTTGATCAAGGGATTCTCGTCATGTTCTTCAAGCCAATGCACGACTCCGCTAATCTGGTCTGAATTATCCGAGGCTACTCTCAACGCAAATTCCTTTCCCACTCCCAGCCCCAACTTCCGCTGCCAGAGTGCGAGATGGACGGGCTTGACTTCCTCATGCAGCTTCTTGAGTATATCCACGAGTGCCTTCCGGAAAGGAGCGTATTTCGTATCCGGTTTGGAGAAGAAGAGCACGGCTTCAAAGTATTTCCGGCGCGCTTCCCTTTCCGGTAGCGTGCCCACCGAATGAACCAGATTATAGGCCGTGTACGCATATTCACCGAACTCTTTGATGTGCTTGCCGTGCGTTGTGGAGTAAATGCCGAGTCTGTCTCGTACTATGTGTTCGAGTATATCGAGATTTAATCCCCCTTCAACGACGAACATCGATTCAAAAATCTCTCCCTTCCCCTTGCCGGATGTAAATCCCAGTTCCTCAAGGTATGCCTTGCCTGCGGACAGGAGTTTCTTTTCCAACGCCTTCTTGGTGGATGCATGAAACACTTTTCCCTCGACTGAGTACTTCAGTCCATATCCTTTGTTATCGACCACCGCGTCGCCAAACTTGCCGATCTCTTCTTCAAGAATATGCCGGACTTCCTTGTCGTCCGAACTGATGGGCGTCTGAAGAAAGGAAGAGAGGCTTCCATGGATCGCCTGGACTTCCCGCAGCAGTGTCTCACGAAGTGACTTCGTATATTCAGCGTTGATCGCCTCGGATTCATAGGCGATCCGTTCGTGAAGCTCTTTCATAGTCTTCATGTATTCCGCTAGGGGCACAGTCGGCAACGCTTGATGCATTGCGCAGTAGGCAATAGTAGGAAGCGGAGTGGACAGCAAAGTGTAGATACTCATAGGTTATGGTTTGTTGGTTGGGATAGTCAGCTTTGGGTATTGCATGGAATCAGGTGCGTACCTCGGATCCTTGATGAGAAGCCGTTCGATAACCTCGCCATTCAAAATAGTTCGCTCAACGATTTCCGGGATGTCCTCCTTCTTCACACCGCCATACCAAATCGCATCGGGATAAATGACCATGCTGATCCCGAATTCACAAGCATCAAGACATCCGGAGATATTTGCGCGGACGATTCGCGCCAGCCCGCGAGTGCGAAGCTCCGCTTTCAAAGCGTCTCTCACTTCGGCAGATCCTTTTTGTAAACAACATCCCTTCGGATGATCGGGCGGCCGCTCGTTTAGACAGACAAAAACATGACGCTGGTAGCGTGGCATCGTTAATCCTTGATCCCGAAAAATACATTGAACATTTGAAGAAGATGGTGCTCTTCGTGACGCATCATCGCTTCGAGGCATTTCTCAAGTGTGTAATGCCTCACATCGGGATGATCCCCTTCTCTCTTCCACTGCACATCGCTGATATCCCGCACAATCGCGAAGAGGTTTCTTCGTTGCGCCTCAAAGTCCTTCATCCGCCCTTCGAAATTGGCAGAGAGATACAGTCCCTCTTGTCGAGCCTTGTCGGGCACAAAGGGGTTGATGGGGGGATTCTCTTCTGTGAGAATACGCGTAACCCTTTCAATAAAGATATCCTGTACCTCAGCAAGGTGCATCACAATCTCTTTGAGCGACCATTTCGCCGGCGCAGGTCGCTCGCCCAATTGACTTTCCGCCAATCCGGCCGTAAACCCCCGGATCTCATCGACATGTTGAGCGAGGCGCTCAAGTATCAGGCTTCTGTTATCCATTTCTCAAATATGTCATACGACCCGATCTTTGTTTTATGAACGATGAAAGTACGCCAAAACTCCCTCAATCCTCTGTGTGTTCAGCACGTTGCGTTTTTCCAGCCAACCCTTTCGAGCAATGCCAACGCCGTAAGAGACGTCCTTCAATCCTTCGACATTGTGTGCATCAGGATTTATTGCAATCATGACGCCCTTTTCCTTCGCATACTTGCACAACCGCCAATCGAGGTCCAGCCGCAACGGATGCGCGTTGATCTCAATGCCCTTGCCATAATCTGCTGCTGCATTGATTACTTGAACCATGTCCACCGGATATCCATCCCGCGACAAAAGGAGCCGGCCCGTCGGATGGCCGAGCATCGTGACACGCTTGTTCTTCAACGCCTTGACGATCCGCTTTGTCATTTCTGCCTCCGACATGTTGAACCCGCTGTGGACGGATGCTATAACATGGTCGAATCGTGTCAGTGTTTTTTCGGGCCAATCCAGATCGCCGTTCGGTAGGATATCACACTCCGTACCCTTGAGAATCCTGAAGGTATTCGACTTCCGGTTCAGTGCATCTATCTCTTCGTGCTGTTGCTTCACACGCTCATCTGTCATTCCATGAGCGTACGCAACGGCTTTACTATGATCAGCGATCCCGATGTATTCCCATCCGAGTGCCTTCGCGGCATTTGCCATCTCCTCGAGCGTATTCACTCCATCGCTGTACGTCGTGTGGCAATGGAATGTTCCACGGATATCTTTCATCTCCAGAAGTTTCGGAAGGTCTCCCCGTTCAGCCGCCTCCACTTCACCCATATTCTCTCGCAGCTCCGGCTCAACGTACTCAAGGTCAAGCGCCTTGTAGATGTCCGACTCGTCCTT
>CAYPVN010000100.1:0-1380 GCA_964414155.1 uncultured Chitinophagales bacterium | reverse complement strand
GTCCATCCGTACTTCCTCGCGCGTGAGCGCATCTCCACGTTGTGCTCTTTGCTGCCCGTGAAGTAGTTTAGCGCAAACGGGAACTCATCATCCCGTACGATCCGCAAGTCGCAGTGTATGCCATCGCTCAACACAACGCTCGATTTGGTTTCTCCCCTCGCGACGATTGTCGCCACATTCAGATCGGCAACAAACGCATCCATCAACTTGACGCAATGGGCATCTTTTGCACTCACCACAATATCAATATCTCCGATAATCTCCTTGCGCCGCCGGAGGCTCCCTGCAATTTCCCCCCGGATGATCTCCCGCTGTTTCATCAATGGAGAGTAGATCTTCTGCGCCGCAGCGGCCGCCTTCGGGTACAGTGATTTCGCACTGATTCGGCGGAGTGCGGATATTCCTTTCAGTATGTTCTCAGCGGATTTGTTCCCAAATCCAGCCACACTCGCCAGCTTCTCACTCTTTGACGCTTTCTCAAGATCATCGATGGACTTGATCCTGAGTTTCTCATAAAGGAGCTTTACTTTCTTTGGTCCCAGACCCTGAATTTTCAGCATTTCCAGGACACCGTTGGGGATGTTCTTCCGGAGCCGGTCATACTCCTTCGACTTTCCTTTTTCCACCAGATCGCAAATCACCCCGGCAATGGTTTTGCCGATGCCATCGACTTCCAGAATCCCTCCCGACTGGACGAGAGCCCCTAAGTTCTGGGTTATTCCTTCGATGACCCGTGATGCGTTGTGGTACGCCCGCGCTTTGAAGGGATTCGCTCCCTGGAGCTCTAGCAACGTGCCCATTTCGTCAAGCACGACAGCGAGGGCCTTCTTTTCCATGGGGAGTTGTTCAGAGAAATGCAAAAAGAGATTGTGTAATGATTATGATAAGAAAAAGAGTCGTGAGATTCAACCGCAGATGCGACGCGGACGGATATATGCACACCTCAAAAAGTAATCAAAAGATATTTCCAGATTTTACAATATCAAACAAACGAAAAAGCCTGTCGCTTGGAATAAGGACAGGCCTTCTGCACAGAATCGGAAGTTGCAACTATCTCTTGCTCATCACCACGTAGTCTCGTTTGTCCTTTCCCAGATAGATTTGCCGGGGGCGGGCGATCTTCTGTTCACTATCCAACAGCATTTCCTCCCACTGAGCAATCCATCCTACGGTACGGGGGATGGAGAATAAAACCGGAAACATCTCCACCGGAAAACCCATTGCTTGATAGATCAGGCCTGAATAAAAATCGACGTTGGGATAGAGGCGTCGTTTTACAAAGTACTCGTCTTCAAGAGCAATATGCTCAAGCTCCAGCGCAATATCGAGCCTCGGATTACGACCGGTGACTTCAAACACCTCGTCTGCGAGGCGCTTGAT
>CAYPVN010000099.1:4030-7278 GCA_964414155.1 uncultured Chitinophagales bacterium | reverse complement strand
TCTTCATACTGATCCCGGTTGTTCACGAAGTCCATCTCAACCGCATTGACAATAAGCAACGGGGTCGCCTTGTAGCGGAAGAAAAAGTAATTGTAGGCCTCGTTCAAGTCCCTGATATACGTCTCCGACATCTCCGCTTCATACGATCTCCCTCTGCTCTTTATGTTTTCCATGAGCCGTGGAACACTCGACTGCAAATATACGACAACATCCGGCGTCGGAACATTATGCTCAATGCTTGTAATAAGCGTCTCGTACAGTTTCAGTTCTTCATCGGCCAGGGTGAGATACGCGAAGATCTTATCCTTCTCAAATATATAGTCCGTGACCAGAAACCGGTGGAACAGATCTGCCTGGAAAAGATCGCGCTGCTGCTTGTACCGCGTAAGCAGGAAAAAGATCTGCGTCTGAAACGCGTATCGGTCCGGGTCTCGGTAGAAGTCCTTCAGGAAAGGATTCTCCTCGAACTTCTCCAACACAACGTTCGCATTCAACGTCTCCCCAAGCATTTTGCTGAGCGTTGTTTTGCCGGCCCCGATCACACCTTCGATCGCAATATACCGGATTTCGGAATTCTCAACCAACGAGGAATGCAGTTCTTTCTCTGCCAAGCAGTCTCCGGACAAATATTCAGATTAGGTCAGAGCACAATATGATATGATGTCTTGACGACACGGGTTGTGTCGGTACACGATGCCGCAAGGTCAGTCATGGTCATGCCGTTGATTGGGTGTACAAGGTCCGGTGCGATTTCACGAAGCGGCACAAGAACGAACCGGCGTTTTCCAAGTTCCGGATGTGGAACTTTGATTTGGTCATTTGCAAACACGAGCCCGTCGTATATCAGGAGATCAATATCGATCTCACGCGGACCCCAACGCTCGGAAGAAGACCTTCCCATCTGCTTCTCGATACTCTTGACCTCGTCAAACAGCGCGTTCGGCTCAAGCGATGTTTCTATCTCTGCCACAGCATTAAGAAACTTTGGCTGGTCAGGTTTCCCGTATGGCTCGGTTTCATACACCGACGAAGTCCAGACCAATTTTATTGCCTTGACCTTCGCCAGAGCAACGGCGGCCTGATTCAGGTACTTCTGTCGGTCTCCCAGGTTGGAACCAAGTCCCAGGAACACATTGTACACCTTCATCGTCGCTGTGTAATCTCGACTTCAACATAATCCACCACCCCTTTGACCGGCGGATGCGGCTTGCGAATCCGAACCGTTACGGCTTCCATTGTGTGAAATTCGTTGAGCAGCCCCTTGGCAATCGTATTCCCAAGCGCTTCAATTAAATAATACTTCTTCGATAGTGCAACGGTTTGTATGAAACCATATGCTTTTTCATAATCAACCGTCTTCTTGAGCGAATCGCTTTCAGCCGCAGCTGACAGATCACAATATATATCCACATCGATTTCGAACTTGCCACCGAGATTCTGTTCGTCCTCTTGTGCGCCGTGGTATGCATAGAAGACGGCGTTATGAATTCTCAAAACATTCGAGTCTGAAACGGAATTGGGGGAAGAGGATGGCATGCGAGAATATAGAAATTGATCTTCCAAGATGCAACGAGAAGAGATGGATAATCTTCCTGCACCATCATTCTTTCCTCAGGACTTTTCGATCTTCGCCCACGTATCTCGCAGTGTTACAGCCCTGTTAAACACCAACGCACCATCCTTCGAATCTTCATCCACACAAAAATATCCCAACCGTTCAAACTGGAATCGATCCTGCGGTTTGGCTTTTGCCAGGCCCGGCTCCAGCAAGGACTCCCGTAGAATCTCAAGAGAGTTTGGGTTGAGAAGATCCTTCCAGTTCTCACCACCCGGATTTTCAACAGTGAACAGTCGATCGTATAACCGCGTTTCTGCCCTCATGGCGTGAGGAGCAGACAACCAGTGTATCGTTCCCTTCACCTTGCGGCTGCTTCGCAAGGAGCCGCTCTTTGTCTCGGGATCGTACGTACACCGCAGTTCGATAACTTGTCCCGTTGCTTCATCCTTCACGACACCGACACATTTAATGATATACGCATACCTCAACCGGACTTCCGTCCCCGGTGAGAGGCGGAAATACTTCTTCGGCGGATTTTCACGGAAATCATCTTGTTCGATGTAAAGAGTTCTTGAAAACGGAATTTTCCGAGAGCCCATCGCGGAATCCTCTGGGTTGTTCACAGCATCAAGCTCTTCGACAACGCCTTCGGGATAGTTTTCGATTACAACCTTAAGTGGTCGGAGGACGGCCATAACTCGCGGCGCACGCCTGTTCAGATCATCCCGCAGCACATCCTCCAGCCACAATGCATCGGAGGTGTTCTCTCGACGCGCCACACCAACACGATCTGCAAATGCGCGGATAGACTCCGGCGTGTAGCCGCGACGCCGGAGACCCGACAGAGTCGGCATGCGCGGATCGTCCCACCCGCTCACATGACCTTCGTCCACGAGCTGAAGCAACATCCTTTTGCTCATGACGGTGTATGTCAGGTTCAGGCGGGCAAATTCGATCTGCTGCGGCCGGTAGATGCCAAGCTTGTCAATGAACCACTCATACAACGGGCGATGGTTTTCAAACTCGAGCGTGCAGATTGAGTGTGTTATTTTCTCGAGCGAATCACTCTGACCATGAGCCCAATCGTACGTCGGATAGATGCACCACTTCGCTCCTGTGCGATGATGCGCGGCGTGCAAGATCCGGTACATGACAGGATCCCGCATATTGAGGTTGGGCAACGACATGCCAATTTTTGCACGAAGCGTCTTGGCCCCGTTAGGAAATTCTCCATTGCGCATCCGTTGGTAGAGGTCAAGATTCTCTTCGACCGACCTGTTCCGGTAGGGACTGTCCTTCCCCGGTTCTGTTAGTGTCCCTCTGTGTTCCCGAATCTCATCGGCCGTCAGGTCGCAGACGTATGCATCTCCGCTCTTGATCAACATGACAGTATAGTTGTACAACTGCTCGAAATAATCCGAAGCATAGTACAACCTCTCTCCCCAATCGAAACCAAGCCAGCGTATATCCCGCTGAATCGACTCGACATATTCCTGTTCCTCTTTCGTAGGGTTTGTGTCGTCAAAGCGAAGATTGCACAGGCCGGCGTAATCTCTTGCGAGTCCGAAGTTGAGGCAAATGGATTTTGCGTGCCCGATGTGAAGATATCCGTTCGGCTCAGGAGGAAAACGCGTGTGTACTCTGCCATCGAATTTCCCCGTCTTGAGATCCTCATCGATAATCTCACGAA
>CAYPVN010000099.1:0-3930 GCA_964414155.1 uncultured Chitinophagales bacterium | reverse complement strand
GCGGGTTCTCAAGCCGAGAAAATACTTCGACCACTTTCCTGAGTTGGAAGGGAGTCTCTTTTTTCCATCTCCTATCTATCATTTCCCGGTCATACTGATTCGGTGGCTCGAAAAAGTAGGGACTTTTCACGACGAAGTCTTTCACAAATGAAACCCGCTCACGCATCGCCCCAATGACAGCAATGAGATACGAATCGTCGAACCGCATGTGATTGAAGGAAGATTTCTCCAAATGCTCTCTCAGCATCACCAGAATCTCCTGGTCGCTTTTTCTACGGAGATGCTGGGCATTCAACCAATCAAGTTTCTCAACGTTGAACACCGCCCCCGCCTTTCCGACACGCTCCAATGAAAATTCGCTGACAAGCTCATCCAAACTGCAGATTTCTCTCTCGTCTCCCGGATTCCATCCGAGAAACGCCACGAAGTTTACCAGCGCTTCCTTCAGGTATCCCTTCTGCCTGTAGTCCTCCACTGCAACGTCGCCCTGACGCTTACTGAGTTTTGATTTGTCAGGATTGAGCAGCAGAGGCAAGTGCGCAAACTGTGGCAGATCCCACCCGAAGTACTGATACAGAAGCACATGCTTGGGGGTACTCGAGAGCCACTCCTCACCCCGAATGACATGCGAGATCCCCATCAAATGATCATCCACAACATTGGCGAGGTGATACGTGGGATAACCATCAGACTTGAGCAGCACCTGGTCGTCGATTTGGTCGGTGGAGAATTCCACACGCCCTCGAATGAGATCATCAAAGGAAACGCTACTCGTATCGGGAACCTTCATACGCACGACATACGGGAGTCCGGATTCAACCTTCTCCTTTACCTCTTCTTTAGTAAGCTTCAGAGCTCGGCGGTCGTACTTTGGAGGTATTCGCATTCGCTCCTGGTTCTTCCGCATCTCCTCCAGCTCTTCAGTCGTATCGAATGCACAATATGCCTTCCCCGAATTGAGAAGCATCTCTGCATGCTGCTGGTAAATGGCAAGCCGCTCAGACTGAACATACGGTCCCTTTGGACCGCCCTTCACCGGACCCTCGTCGAAATCAAGTCCTGCCCACCGCAATGTGTGGATCAGATTATCAACCGTACCCTCAACGTAGCGAGATCGGTCCGTATCTTCGATGCGAAGTATAAACGCGCCGTTGTTTTTCCGTGCAAACAGAAAATTATACAGCGCGGTGCGAAGCCCACCGACGTGGAGATATCCTGTTGGACTTGGAGCGAAGCGGACCCTAATGGATGACAAAGTGGATCGTCAGATAATATAGATAACAGAAGAAAGGTAAAAAAAAACGGAGTGAGTTGCTACAACGAATCGATTGCTCAATGTTGGAAGGGGACTCAGGGTCGGGTTGTTCAATCACCTCAATGCATCTTTGAATTTCCTCACCAATTTTGCGAGTGCCGTCTTGGATTTTCCTTCACCGATCGTTTTGACCAGCGAACTGCCGACAATAACACCATCCACTCGACGCGCATAACGCTTTGCATCGTCAGGTCTTGAAATCCCGAACCCAACGAGCACAGGGTTCTTTCGTGCATGGCGTTTCACATTTCTTAGATAGTCATTCATCGGCCGGTGTGTGCCCGATCCGGTCACGCCTCGTGTCGAAACGCAGTACAGAAATCCACTCGAGGCACTGTCTATCGCTGCAATCCGTTCAGCAGAGCTCTCCGGGGTGACCAGGAAAATATTTGCAAGACCCAAAGCCACAGACATGTTGCGCAGTGAGTCCGCCTCTTCAAAGGGAAGATCCGGCACAATGATACCGTCGACGCCTGTTTCCGCCGCAGCTTCAAGAAAGCGCTCGGTACCGTAAGCAAGCATGGGGTTCATATATCCCATCAGCACGAGCGGAACATCAGAGTTTCTGCGGATTGCTCTGACATAGCCAAAGATCTTTGGCAGCGTGACTCCATTCTTCAACGCAACGGCAGAACTTGCCTGAATGATCGGCCCATCAGCCAGCGGATCAGAGAAAGGAACGCCGAGCTCGATGATGTCTGCGCCTGCTTGCTCCAAGGTCAGAACGAGATCAACAGTGGAATCGATTTTGGGAAATCCTGCGGTCAGGAACAGTGCGAGAGCCTTCTCACCGCGCTCAGCGATTGCTTTGAGCTTCTCTTCGATGCGGTTCATCGGGTTGGCAGAAGAGGAAGGAACGTGTCAGTGCGAGTTACGAGATGTCAGTGCTGCGATATCCTTGTCGCCACGGCCAGAAAGACTGACCACGACAATATCATCGCTCGATGTCGACGGCATGAGCCTGTGCAGGTACGCAAAGGCGTGTGCTGTCTCGAGCGCAGGAATGATTCCCTCCTGTCGCGCGAGCAATGCCGCAGCGTTCAATGCTTTGCGGTCCGTGACGGCCACATATTCCACTCTGCCGAGATCCTTCAACATGCTATGTTCTGGTCCGACGCCCGGATAATCGAGCCCCGCAGAAATGGAGTGAGCGAGCATTACTTGTCCATCCGAATCCTGAAGCAGATAGCTGTACGCTCCATGTAACACTCCTGGACTTCCCTTGCACAACGTTGCCGCGTGGCGTTTCGTTTTCAATCCATACCCTGCTGCCTCAACACCGATCATGCGAACATCATCACCCATGAAAGGGAAAAAGAGCCCGATGGCATTGCTCCCACCGCCGATGCAGGCGAGCAGAATGGTCGGCAGTTTCCCTTCTGCCGTCGCCAACTGTTCACGAGTCTCTTCGCCGATGACCGATTGAAAATCTCTCACCATCATCGGGTACGGATGCGGACCGACCACCGAGCCGATGATGTAGAACGTGTCCTCAACGTTCGTCACCCAATCCCTGATCGCTTCGCTCGTTGCATCTTTGAGTGTCCGGCTGCCGGTGCTTACGGGGATGACTTCAGCGCCCAAAAATTCCATGCGCCGCACATTCAATTCCTGGCGCGTCATGTCTTCGACACCCATGTAGACTGAGCAAGGAAGTCCGACTTTCGCGGCAACTGTGGCTGTGGCTACGCCGTGCTGTCCTGCGCCAGTTTCTGCAATGATGCGCTTCTTGCCTGAACGCTTTGCAAGAAGAATCTGGCCAATGGTGTTGTTGATCTTGTGTGCTCCAGTGTGGCAAAGATCCTCGCGCTTCATGTATATCTTGCCGCGACCAAAGTACTCCGTCAGTCGGTCTGCGAAAGTAAGCGGCGTCGGTCGTCCCGCATATTCTCTCAGCATTCCCATAAAGGTGTCCCGGAAAGAGTGATCGCTCTTCGCACCAAGATAGATCCGCTCCAGTTCGATCAGCGCAGGCATCAGCGTCTCTGGAACAAAGCGACCACCGTACTTGCCGAAGTATCCGCGCTCATCCGGGAGTTGATACGTAAACTTTGCAAGCGTCGGCGAACTCATCCATCGACCTCGACACTTACTGTCCGGTCGACAATGGCCGCAAGTTGCCGTACCTTTTCCATGAGCTCTTTGAATCGGCGGGGTTTCAGCGATTGATAACCATCGGAGAGCGCCATTGCCGGATCAGGATGTACTTCGATGATAAGGCCATCAGCGCCGGCAGCAATGCCTGCCAGTGACATGGCAGATACGCCATCCCACATCCCAATGCCGTGACTCGGATCGACAATGATGGGAAGATGAGAAAGTTTCTTCACGACAGGAATTGCGTTGAGGTCGAGGGTGTTGCGCGTGTACGGTTCAAAAGTCCGGATACCCCGTTCACAAAGGATCACGTTATAATTGCCTCGCGCGAGGATGTACTCAGCAGCCATGAGCAGTTCTTCAATGGTTGCCGAGATTCCTCGCTTGAGCAACACTGGCGTGCGCAGATCACCGACTGCCTCGAGCAAACCGAAGTTGCTCATGTTCCGCGCGCCGATCTGAATAACATCAGCGACTTCCGCAACGGCAGAAAGCGTGAGTATATCTTTTACTTCTGT
>CAYPVN010000098.1:2203-7336 GCA_964414155.1 uncultured Chitinophagales bacterium | reverse complement strand
TCCAATGCTACAATGAACCCGTGAGGCTATTTTTCTTTGTAGAGTGTGATGCCCCAGGGCATGCGATCTTCTGGCGGATCGGCGTTCCAATTGTTGAACGAACGCGAACCGTCAGTTTTGAAATGCAGCTCGTACTCGCCTTTGTCCAGTCGAAGCTTTGTGTCGACCAGCCGGTTCTTTCCTGTGCCGCCGGCATTTGAGGTCATTCGATACGTCATCTTCCACACCATTATGTTACAGAGATTGGTACATACCTTTGGCTGGATTGTTGCTGGCCTGTATTCGGAGGGAGTAAAGAAAGGAGCAACCTTGCAGATTAGAGTTGATCGCTACATTCCTCTCACCTGCCGCTCTTTCGCCATGGACTCAATATGAACAGCGAATTCCGGATAATGGGCAAGTACCCGATCAAACAAGTTTTTCTCAAGTCGATAGAGATCGCAGTAGTCCACTGCCCGCACGCTGGCAGATCTCGGTTGATTCAGGATCAGGGCGATTTCGCCAAAGAAATCCCCTTCGTGCAGCGTTGTATAGACAGTCGTGCCATCCTTCGCTATCGCCTCCAGAGTACCACGGCTGATGAAGTACATTTCCCGGCCGGGTTCACCCGCTCGAACAACGTAATCCCCCGGGGTGTAGACCACAGGACGCATCTGCGACGCAATCTCCCGGATGAACTCCTCACTTGCGCCTCTGAAGAGTGGCACCTTTTCGATGATCTCTCGTTTCAGAAAGAGGGAAACATCCGTTTGGAGATTCGAGGGCAATCCGGAGATCATTGTCGACTCGTCAAAGCCCAGACGTTTTTCCCACATGTACGCATAGTATCCGCGAACTCTCTGCTGAAGGTCAGGTGAGATCTTTCTGTATTTCATGAATGCGGTCAGGCGTTCCATCAAGCTGCGATATTCTGCTTTCGCGGGATCGATCTTCGTAAGGATGCTTGCAGCGTTTCCAATTACGTAGCCGTAGACACCAACGCCAACAATCATCACTCCCATTGCATACAGCCGTTCGGCATCCGTTGAAATTGTCTCGTCGCCATAGCCGACTGTTGTAAGTGTTTGAATGCACCAATACAGGGAGCGAATGTACGGCGACCACACTTCTGTCTCTACACTCAATCCGTGCAATGCCAGCCAGCCGCATGCCAACCAATTGACGGAGAGAATAACCCAATATGTGAAAAAACCAAGCCGTAGTATGTTCCAGCTTTCAGGATAGCGGTGATGCCATGTCGACATGTACTCAGCGACGCGCGCGAGCTTCAGTAGCCGGAAAAGATAAAGTGCCGGTGATCCGCCAAGCAGATGAAACGGAATCGCCGACAACACATCTACTGCAAGAAATGTCTGAATTCTGATCAGAGCGCTCTTGTCGTCAGATTGCAGTGATTTCATTTGTAAAGCCACGCGGAGATTCATTGCCGCATCGAGAGACAGGATCAGCGTCAGCATCCAGTCAAGCCACTCCGCTCCAACCGCCAGGTGAACTCTGAAGACAAGTTGAAGCGGCATCATCATTGCAGCAACCGTGGTGCTCAGCGCTACAACGGCATGCCAAAAGTGAGCCAGTATGTTTTCTTGATTCTTCATTGAAGCTTGTCAGCGGTCTGGCGAATCACTGAGACGGAGATTGTCGGAGAGCTCATCTGCATCATTCTTGCGGATGGCGACGCCGGCCCGCTCAAGGAGATCTCCGCATTGACCAATTGCTGATATCAATCCATCTGCCGCCTTCCTCGACTGAATTCCGGCAACAATCAATTGCACTATTCCTTCCCAATCAGAGTGCTTGACTTTCGCATTGATCCCGGAGTCTCCTATTACCACAACCTTATGCTCGAAGAGACTCAGAAAAATCAGGACTCCGGTTCGCTCTCGTGTATCGAACACTTCCTCCGCAACAAACGCCTCTGCAGCCTTCTGGTGGACGCGTCGATCCATCGCGGCGCGACCAGCAAGGAGTCGCTTGCAAAACGGGACATATCTCACAACAAGTGCACCGGCAAGGAACGCCACCATTGAGACTATGATAACCTGTGCAAGACCTGGCTGCAGCCAGGAGTGTGAACTTTCTTGCTGAACCATGAAAGCCACAAGGGTCGCAGTACCCGCAAGAACCCCGCCACGCCACTCTGCTTCCGTATACGAGTCGCTGCGGTCAACGACATACGGGACGATTTCGCCTGATGTGCGCCTTTCAGCCTCCTTTACGGCGGCCGAAATGCGATTAAGATCTGACTGACTAAATAATTTCGAAGCCTTCAATTTCATATCGTTGTGTATACTCTATTCTTCTCCAATGTCTTCGTTCCACACCTCAGGGTTGGCTTTGATATACTCTGCGAGGAGATGGATACATTCAGCCGAATTACAGTCGATCACCTTGATACCAAGATTCCGCAGCCAATCGATCCCGCCGGAGAAATTCACAGACTCACCGACTACAACTGCCCCAATATTGAATTGCCGGATCAACCCACTGCAATACCAGCACGGAGAAAGCGTCGTGACCATGATCTTATCACGATACGTCCGCTGTCGTTTGGCTTTTCGGAAGGCATCCGTTTCTCCGTGGACGGAAGGATCCCCCTCCTGCACACGCCTATTATGTCCGCGACCAAGCACTCTTCCTTCGCTGTCGAACAACGCCGCACCAATAGGGATACCACCCTCGGCGAGACCCAGCTTTGCTTCATCTATGGCGACTTTCAGCATGGCGAGATGGTCAATGACCATGGGTGTCTATCTCCGAGTTGAATCTGGAAAGCTTAACGCGGATCTGAAGACATAACAGCATGAAGGTAAGGAATAGGTCCGCTCCAATCAACTGGTGTGCGGGATCCGTTGTTGAAAGAGTCGAATTCAATTGCGTATATTGTGGCGGGATCCATGCATTAATTACAACCTGCCGGAGAACAAGTAACCTATGGCAATGCGCATATTCATAACGGGTGGGACGTTCGACAAGGAATACAACGAGCTTGATGGTAAACTTTTTTTTAAGGACACCCACCTCTCAGAGATGCTCTCATTGGGGCGCTGCAAAGTTGCCGTGAGAATCACAACGCTCATGATGATCGACAGTCTCGATATGACCGATAAGGATCGTCGCGTTATACTGGATCATTG
This sequence comes from uncultured Chitinophagales bacterium, assembly GCA_964414155.1. Lineage (GTDB taxonomy): Bacteria > Bacteroidota > Ignavibacteria > UBA10030 > UBA6906 > CAYPVN01. Next base: position 4,202 of record CAYPVN010000098.1, on the reverse strand, counting down.
CAAGAAGGCCAGCGAAGAGTGCATAGTTATCACCCATGGGACGGACACAATGGAAAATACTGCGCGGATCCTCGGGAAGAAAATCACCAATAAGACTATCGTGCTGACGGGTGCAATGGTCCCTTACAAATTCGGAAGCTCTGATGGGCTGTTCAATTTAGGGAGCGCATTGGCGTTTGCGCAAACGTTACCGAAGGGGGTTTACATTGCCATGAATGGTAGGCACTTTCACTGGAAGAATGTAAGAAAAAACAGAAGGACGGGTCAGTTTGAAGAGATGCACTGAACCTTCCGGGAACATTCCTGGCCTCTCTGTTGCAATGGCAAAGTAGAACCGGCAAAGAGATTAACTGCCCAGAATTAGAAAAGGCGACCCCAAATCTTCACGGGATCGCCTTTCATGTAGGTATGATCGGTGTTAAGTGCTGCCGCGCGGAGAATTGTGCTTGGCATATTCCTGTCTCCTGAATGAAGACCACCAAGGTGGATAATAGATTCGGGAACATTGCGCGTATCACGGTGCCACCGAAGGGCCAACAAGAAACGCAATGCCGAAAGCAACAACGGAAACGATCAGGCCGTACATGAATATGGTGTATGCAATCCTCAGGTAACGGTATTTTACTCCCAGCACCTTGCCAAGAAAATAGAGATCCTTGACCATGCTGTCGTACAGGTACTCCCTGTCTTTCATCATCTCATTCATCCCCCACTGAAAATCTTCGAGCGGCATTCTGTGAAAGTTGCCAAAGAAAAGCAAGTTCGCACGTTTCTGCTCAATGTCTTCTCTTGTAAACCTTCCCGTTGTTACGATAGGGCGTGTCGCCAGGATCGCAAAGATCATCGTTGACAGCGAGACAGTGAGGAGAATGAACGTCGGGATAATCAGGTGAGGATTTGTATCAAGCTTGCTGATGAGCGAACTGAAGACAATCGCCTTGATGACCGCAGTGGTGCTGATGAGAATGTTGGCTTTGTGGTCGGCGAGTCCGCTGAGATCGAGATGGTTCTTCGGCACAACCCTGAACATTGTTTCAATGCCACGCTCTGGTCTCTTTTTCTGCTCCTCTTTGAGGGCATTTTTTTCTTGCTTTGCTTCCACCTTCGCGAGTCTCTCGCCATCCATCTCACTCGCATCTCGGATTCGTTCTTGCAAGCGGATCATATTCTTCTCACTACGTTTTGAAAATGCCTCGCGCGCGTACTTTGTGTGATATTGATGCCTCGCCAGAAATTCAATACTGTTGTTCAGCCATTCCAGGTCGCTAAACGACTTGTCCATGCGACGCTCAAATTCCAACCTCATCAAATCACTCTTCTCAAAGAACTTTTTTTTCCCAAGGTGTACCATGTCCGCATCACAGAGGACCTCCTCCAACAGGTTCTTCGGATTTTGGGGAACCATTGTCGCCTTGATGCATCCTGCAACCCGTTCAATTCGATCAGCAGGATATCCGTGTTCCCGCAGAAACGCAGACGCAATGTCTGCGCTCCGTGCCTCATGTCCATCAGCGCCTTCGATGTATCCGGTATCGTGAAACCAGGCTGCGAGCAGCGCAATTTCCATTTCTGTTTTGCTCAGCTTCGAGCTCTCACCAATCTCCTTCACCGCTTCAACAATTTCCGCTGTATGGTTGAAGTTATGGTATACCGCCCACGACGGAAGCTTCTCCCTCAGGAGATCGTTGACATATTGGGAGGCGTTACTCAGGATTTCAGCATTGCTTGCCATATTCGTGACTTGTGATGGTGGCGAGTTTGACAACATGTTGCCCGTGTCGGAAGGATATCATCGCGCGGGTTCGGACAATGAGAACATATTGAAATTTGAACTCAGAATCCAATTGAATTCCCAGGCAATTCTTCTCACAGGAGAAGCACACAACCGTTTATGGTCTCTTAAGAAACTCGTATATCGCATATTGTGCGCGGAGGCTGGTATTTCCATCAACCCTCCTCATTGGGTTGCCCTGCTTCTTGTTGATGATCCTTGCCTTCA
>CAYPVN010000098.1:0-2103 GCA_964414155.1 uncultured Chitinophagales bacterium | reverse complement strand
CCATCAACCCTCCTCATTGGGTTGCCCTGCTTCTTGTTGATGATCCTTGCCTTCACGTTATCGCCCAATTGGAGATTGAGGATCGTTCGGATTTCTTCTTGCAAAAGCTTGTCATAGATAGGAAACGCCACTTCAATTCTGTGGCTTAGGTTGCGCCTCATCCAGTCTGCAGATGACAGGAAGTACCGATCTTCCCCTCCGTTATGAAAGATGTACGCTCTCGCATGTTCAAGGTAGCGATCAACGATACTGATGACTTCAATATTTTCACTCATCCCCTTGATCCCTGGAATAAGGCAGCAGATCCCTCGAACGATGAGTGAGATCTTGACGCCTCCTTCGCTTGCTTCATAGAGCTTGGCGATCATGTCCGGATCTTCAAGACCATTCATTTTTGCAATCACGAAAGCATTCTTACCATCCTCAGCGTTCTTCATCTCCTGCTCAAGCATCTTTTCAAACGTCTCCCTCATGTCGAAAGGGGCAACGAGGAGATGATCAAAATCGGCCTTCTTCTTACTTCGTGAAAGAACCTCGAACACACGGGCTACCTCTTCTGTCAGTTGTCCGTTTGCAGTAATGAAACCAAAGTCGGTGTAAAGGGTCGCGGCTTTCTCATTGAAATTCCCGGTGCTCAAGTACGCATACTGCTTCGCGCCCGCATCGGTCATCGTAACGAGACAGAGCTTTGCGTGGACTTTCAGCCCGGGAAAGCTGTACAATACTTTGGCGCCCGCCTTTTCCAGTTCTTCAGCCCAGCGGAGGTTCGACTCTTCGTCGAATCGGGCCTTCACCTCTAGAAATGCCGTTACCAATTTGCCGTTCTTCGCCGCTTGAATCAATTGTTCGACAACCGCCGAATCCGTCGCGACGCGATACAGTGTTATTTGAATTGAAGCAACCTTCTGGTTCGTGGCCGCCTCCCGAAGAAATCCTATGACCGGATCGTATGAATGGTATGGGAAGTACATCAACCGATCCTTTTCTGCAATGGCGGAAAACATGTCTCCGTCCAATTCCCCACTTCGCAAAGGAGGCATCGGTGGATATGTTAGCGTTGGCAAGGATTTGGGATTTGGAAAGCTGAAGAAATCGCTGAAGTTATGGTAGCGCCCACCGGGTACCAGGTCTTCCTCATCCAATGAAAGCACCTCCTTTATCAAGGCGACCAACTTCTTTGGCATGTCCGCATCAAATAAGAACCTTGACGGCACCCCGGTCTTGCGCTTGCTGAGGGCCTTCTTGATTTTCTCAACCAAATCTCCCTCGAATTCATCATCGATATACAACTCAGCATCGCGCGTAAGCTTTGCTACATGAGCGCTGATGACGGTATGGCTGGGAAAGATTTCTGGCAGGCATAGACGAATGAGGTCATCAAGAAATATCAGGTAATGGTTATTCCCTTTTCGCGGAAGGATGACAAACCGCGGAGTGTGCTGGGTAGGTATTTCAACGATCGCATATTGGAATTCCTCGTGTTCCTTTTTCTGTTGTTTCTCACCCGCCTCCATGGGCTTGCGCAGAAGCTTAACGGCCAGATATAACGCCTTGTTTTCAAGAAAGGGCGACTCTTTGTCGCTGCTGAGAAATACCGGTTGCAGATGAGGTTGCACGTGCTCCTGAAAATACTTGCGGGTAAATTCCTTCTGCGGAGCGGTTAGCTCTGTTTCCTTTACCAGGAAGATTCCCTGACGATTAAGCTCCCTCCGAATCTGATTCCGGAAAATCTCACCGAACTGCTCTTGCTGTGTGGTGACCACCTTGTGAATTCTCTTGAGCACTTTGTCCGGATCAAAGTCGAGCTTCTTGGCTGTCTTCTTCTTCAAGATGAGCAACGCCCTGAGGTAGGCAACCCGAACTCTGAAGAACTCATCCAGGTTTGAGGAGAAAATTGCGAGAAATTTGATCCGTTCGTACAGAGGGACGCTCTTGTCGCCCGCCTCCTGCAACACCCTGTGATTGAACGAAAGCCAGCTCAGATCGCGGTTCTTATATCGGATGTTTTCTTTTTTCATTCTCTATGTATTTCCAATTTACCGATCAACTTCTATGGGAATCGTCCAGCCACTGCGATGCCATTCTTTTAATTCAATGGTTATG
>CAYPVN010000097.1:3999-7367 GCA_964414155.1 uncultured Chitinophagales bacterium | reverse complement strand
TCATCGTTGGAGGCAATTACGCCGATAGGCTACACGAACAGGATATCAGATGTGACCATATTGCCCGGTCTATTCAGGACGCGGTTGCATATTCACGAGATGCATTTAGTCTAAAGCCCGGTCCAAAGAAGAAATCCGAAACGTAGTTGCATCACTAAACAAACCACAAAACAAATAATCATCAACTAAGGAGAAGTACCAATGAAAACACTCGATGTCATTATCGCTGTCCTGCTCGTAGTCGGAGGATTGAACTGGGGACTCTGGGGAATGTTCCAGTTTGATTTGGTCGCTGCCCTATTGGGAGGCAACTCGGCTCTTCTCAGCAGGGTCGTCTACAGCCTGGTGGGCATTGCAGCCGTGTACCAGACCTTCGGATGGAAGTCCATCCAGAGTCGCTGGGCAACAGCGCGAGCCTAAGCTCACCAACAACGTGAGACGCATCGTGAAATGCGGCCCCAGATTCATACACATACCCATAAAGGAACATTATCATGAAATCAACAATCGTAAAATCGACACTTGCAATTCTTGCTGCGCTTGCCGTGGTAACGTCTACTACACTGGCCAATGACGGCCATGACAAATCAAAGAAAGACATCGTCGAGACCGCTGTTGCGGCTGGCACATTCAAGACTCTTGCCACGGCACTGACGGAAGCCGGTCTCATCGAGACATTGAAGGGCGAAGGACCGTTCACGGTGTTTGCTCCGACGGACGAAGCTTTCGCCAAGATTCCCAAGGCCACACTAGATAACCTTCTAAAGAACAAGGAACAACTCACAAAGGTCCTTCTCTATCACGTGGTTGCCGGCAAAGTCATGTCGTCTGATGTAGTGAAGGTCTCCTCAGCCAAGACGGTCGAAGGAAGCTCAGTAAAGATCAGTCTGAAGGGCAAGACAGTCATGGTTGATAAGGCAAAGGTCACATCTGTTGACATCGAAGCCAGCAACGGTGTCATCCATGTTATTGATTCGGTGATCATGCCTCCAATAACCAAAGCAAGGAAGTAATTGTTGGATCGGGGGATTGGTCAGAAATCGACGAATCCCCACTTCTCTACAACGAACAATCAGTCCACCGTGGATTTTCAACGCAACAAAATACTTGTCGAAGGGATTGAAACAGAAGGCCCGGTTGTCTACTGGATGAGCAGAGACCAACGTGTGCGTGACAACTGGGCCCTTCTGTATGCCGGGGGGCTTGCCCGAATAAGGAAAGTTCCTCTCGCTGTGATTTTCGCACTCTCTCCCCGATTTCTCGATGCAACGCTCCGGCAATATGACTTCATGCTGCGGGGTCTCGAGGAAGTTGAGCGAAGCCTTGCAGGGTACAAGATTCCCTTCTTCTTGCTCTCCGGTTCGCCTGCACATGAGGTATCCTCGTTTGTGAAGAAGAATGGCGTGGGAACCCTTGTCACGGATTTCTCTCCCCTTCGCGTTCACCTGGAATGGAAAGCCGAGGTAGCAAAACACTTACAGATTCCTTTTCACGAGGTGGATGCGCACAATATAGTCCCGTGTCGTGTGGTGTCGGATAAGCGTGAATATGCTGCCGCGACCATAAGGCCGAAAATCCACCGTTCACTTGACACTTTTCTCGATCAGTTTCCCCGAGTGCCGAGGAACCGGTTCAAATGGAAAAGAAATATAGAGCCTACAGATTGGAAACGCGTCCGGACGGAGTTAAGGATTGACATGACGGTGAAGCCGGTTGACTGGCTTATTCCGGGAGAGGAAGCAGCTCATAGGGTCTTGGGGCAATTCATCAAACAGAAACTGGTACGGTATGGAATAGGGCGCAACGACCCCTCAGATCCGGTACAATCGGATCTCTCACCGTATCTCCACTTCGGTCAGATTTCCGCTCAACGTGTGGCACTTGAGGTGATGAGGCATTCCCGACCCGGCAGAGCGCAAGACGCGTTTATTGAAGAACTGGTTGTGAGGAAGGAGTTATCTGACAATTTTTGTCTACATACACAGGACTATGATTCTGTCTCGGCTTTCCCATCGTGGGCAATGAAAACACTCGATGAGCATAGATCAGACAAGCGTGAGCATACATATTCGCGTGTTCAATTTGAGCGTGCCGCCACACACGATCCACTCTGGAATGCAGCCCAACTGGAGATGGTCCGTACAGGCAAGATGCACGGCTACATGCGGATGTACTGGGCGAAGAAGATTCTTGAATGGACAGCATCACCCGAACAGGCAATGCGTATCGCCATCTACCTCAACGATAAGTACGAGCTGGATGGCCGGGACCCCAATGGCTACGCCGGTATCGCCTGGAGCATCGGTGGTGTGCATGATCGCGCCTGGGGCGAACGTCCGATCTTCGGAAAGGTACGCTACATGAGCCATGATGGATGCAAGAGGAAGTTCGACATTGAAAAGTACATTACTATAGACGCGGTGAAATGAAGATTTATCAACTTCAGAAAGAACAATTTGTGGGACGGCCACTGGCTGAGGTATTCTCATTTTTTGAGAGGCCTGAGAATCTCGCCGCCATAACTCCACCGTCGATGGGATTCCGCATAGTAACACCCCCACCTATCTTGATGAAGGAAGGGGCGGTGTTTGAGTACAGCATTAGGGTGATGGGAATCCAGATGCGCTGGAAGAGCCTCATCAGCGAATACAAGCCTCCGTTCAGGTTCATCGACGAGCAAGTCAAGGGGCCATACACGTCCTGGCAACACACTCACACATTCACCGAAGTGCATGGCGGAACCCTGATTGGCGATGAAGTCCGCTATGCGATGCCCTTCGGCATTATCGGGAGGGTGGCGCAACGTCTTGTAGTGAGTCGTCAGCTTGAGGATATCTTCTCGCACAGATCGCAAGTGATGTGCACGATGTTCGGTTCGGACAATTCACTTGCTATCCAGCAGGAGGCACACACATGAAGAAAAGTATGCTTGGCGTAATTGTTCTCTTGGCAGGACAGGCTCTCTCGCAGAATAAATCACCTGAGCCGTTGAACGTCGTCGACACAGTAGACCTGATCCGCTACAGCGGTATATGGTATGAGATTGCCCGGCTTCCGAACAGGTTCCAGGACGATTGTATCAGCGACGTGACGGCAACCTACTCACTCCTGGAAGACGGTGACATTAAGGTCGTGAACCGATGTCTCAAGGAGGACGGTGAGTTCTCGGAAGCGGAGGGTCGAGCACGACGCGCGAACAGCGAGGGTCCCATTTCGAAGCTGAAAGTCCGGTTTGCGCCGGCGTTTCTTTCCTTCTTGCCATTTGTCTGGGGGAATTATTGGATATTGGATCTAGCTCCAGACTACAGCTATGCCGTGATTGGTGAACCCGGCCGTGAGTATCTCTGGGTGCTTGGCAGGTCGCCGGT
>CAYPVN010000097.1:0-3899 GCA_964414155.1 uncultured Chitinophagales bacterium | reverse complement strand
TCAATCGGTGAAGTTGAGGTGCAGGCAAGCTATTTCCGGAACACGCCCGATGCGCCGGTGAGTGTTCAGCGCCTTTCGTACGAGGAGATCCGGCGGTCACCTGGGGCCTTCGAAGATGTGATACGCGCTGTTGCAGTTCTCCCGGGTGTTGCACAGGCCGCTCCGGGAAGGAACGACCTCGTCGTGCGCGGAGGGGCACCATCGGAGAACCTCTTCGTGATTGATAACGTCGAGATTCCGAGCATCAATCACTTCGGTACGCAGGGTGCAGGTGGTGGTCCGTTGAGCTTCATCAATCTCGATTTTGTCCGGGAGACTGCATTCTCCACCGGTGGCTTCGGCGTGCGGTATGGCGACCGCATGTCTTCAGTCCTCACGCTGGACATGCAGGATGGCAGAACAGATGCTCTCGGAGGAAAGGGCACGATCTCCGCCAGCCAGTTCGGACTGAACCTCCAGGGCCCGGTCACATCAGAAGGGTCGTTCATATTTTCAGCGCGGCGCAGCTATCTCGATTTCATTTTCAAGGCCGCGGGGTTCAGTTTTGTGCCCCAATACTGGGATTTCCTCGGCAGAGTGTCGTACTCATTGGACCGCAGCAACAGCCTTACGTTCCTTGCCGTAGGTGCCATCGACGATGTTACATTCCTTAATGGCGATGCGGATGCCCGGTTCGACAATTCCCGCATCCTCGGTACGGCCCAGCGGCAGTACGTCAGCGGGTTGACATGGCAGCACCTGCTTGGCAATGGATTTTCCCGTGTCACTTTGGGACGTACGTACGTAAGCTACAACGGCATTCAGCGCGATTCGATGCTTAACCCGATCTTCAGAAACAGATCGATAGAAGGAGAGACGAGCCTCCGTGCGGATGTTGTGCTGAAACCATCGCGGACGTCAGAACTCTCGTTCGGCAGTCAGGTGAAGTACATTCGCTTCGTGTCGGATCTCGCTTTGCCCGGATATAGGACGACATTCGGCGACTCCCTAAATATCAACGTCCGCAACTTCCTCTCAACGGGGTACAAAGGCTCAGCGTACGCGCAATTCTCACATCGGCTCCTGCGCGATTTCAATGCAACCGTCGGCGCCCGCATCGACTACTTCAGTCTGATCAATACAAAAACGTATCTGTCGCCCCGCGCGTCACTTGCCTATGATCTCACACCTGTCACAACGTTGACTGCCAGTGCTGGTGTATACAGGCAAAGTCCTTCATATGTCTGGTTGGTTGCAAATGAGAAGAACCACCTCTTGCGTGCCGGGCGTGCCGATCAGTATATCTTCAGCATTGACCATTTGCTGGATGTTGACCTGCGCGTGCGTCTCGAGGGGTTCTACAAAGACTACCGTAACTACCCTGCCAGTGTGAATCGGCCTTACCTGGTGCTTGCAAACACCGGTGGTGGGTTTGGTGGATCGGATGAGAACTTCGCTTCATTCGGGTTTGATGAGTTGGTGAGTGCCGGGCGCGGACGATCGCGCGGAGTGGAATTCCTGATTCAGAAGAAACTTTCCGACACGCCCCTTTATGGTCTCGTGAGCGCCACGTTGATGCGAACAACATTCACAGCCCTTGATGGTATTGAGCGCCCCGGGGCATTCGACCAGGAGTTTATCATCAATATGAGCGCCGGGTATAGATTCAATGAACGTTGGGAGGCAAGTATGAAGGTCCGCTTTGCCACAGGTCAGCCGTATACGCCATTCAATCTGAACGGGACGCAGGACGTCTCCGCGTATAACACACTCCGGGTGAAAAGCGCTCACAGTCTTGACGTGCGTGTCGATCGCCGCTGGAACTTCTCTGCATGGAACCTTATCGTGTATCTCGACATTCAGAACGTATACAACAACAAGTTCAGTGGCGGTGTTCGCTGGAATGCACGGGAACAACGGTCCGAGTTCAATGAAAGCGCAATCGGCATTCTCCCCTCCATCGGGGTCAGCGCCGAATTCTGACGCAACGTAAATCATCATGGCAAACACGAAAAAGAGAGTTACCATGAGCGTAACAAGCGGATCCAACCGGCTCATTTTTGATTTTTCCCACACGCCTCAGGCAGAGTTCTGGCTTCCCGTTAATGATGTTGTCATGGGAGGAATCTCATCAGGGACGATGGTGCAACACTCCCCGAAGTCCGCGTTTTTTACCGGAGTTGTTTCACTCGAGCATGGCGGCGGGTTCGCATCGGTACGAACACCTCCGGCAGAGTACAACCTCAGCGCCTTCGCGGGATTGACACTCCTATTCAAAGGTGACGGAAAGCGATACAAGTTAAACCTCACCGATGATCAATCGGGTGAGGGTGTTCTTCTTCAGACGAAATTCTCAACAACGTCAGAAGAGTGGACCGAGGAGTCTTTTCCTTTTGATGAATTTGTCCCGACGTTTCGCGGCAGACCTGTTCCGGATCATTCACCTCTAAGAACGCAGAGTATAAAATCGTTCGGACTGATGATTTCAGGAAAGCAGTCGGGGGAGTTCTCACTTGAGATTGCAACAATTGTGGCATACTGCTCAAAACACTCCGCCAACATCAAAGAATGAACTCACCTCGCAAACGTATTCTCCTGACAGGGGCTACCGGTTATGTCGGCGGACGGTTGCTGATGGCCATGCATCGTCAAGGGTACCGCGTCCGCACTCTTGCGCGTCGACCGGAATTCCTGCACATCGATCCAACCTGGAAGGTTGAAAAGGCCAAGGGGGACGTGCTGGTGAAATCTACACTTGTTCAGGCCCTGAAAGATGTCGATGCAGCATTCTACCTGATTCATTCCATGGGAGCGGATGGCAATTTTGTCGACCTTGATCGTGAAGGCGCTCGGAATTTCGGAGAGGCGGCTCGAGAGTGCGGCGTGGGACGCATCATCTATCTCGGCGGACTAGGTTCCGACAGCAACCTCTCGCCGCATCTGCAGAGCAGACAGGAAGTGGGGGACATCCTTCGTGAGTCGGGAGTTCCGGTTGCAGAGCTGCGCGCATCGATTGTGTTGGGATCCGGGAGTTTGTCATTCGAAATGATACGCGCACTCGTGGAGCGTCTTCCCGTTATGATCACGCCACGATGGGTTGGTGTGAAGGCACAACCGATTGCCATATCAGACCTTCTCGACTATCTGATGCAGGCACTTGAGATTCCTCTGGATCAACACCGTACCATTGAAATTGGCGGGGCCGATCAGGTATCCTATGGCGACTTGATGCAAGAGTACGCAAGTCAACGTGGCCTCCGCCGTTTCATGATCGCTGTACCGGTCCTCACACCACGCCTTTCCAGTCTCTGGCTTGGACTCGTCACGCCACTCTACGCGCGAACCGGACGCAAGTTGGTGGAAAGCCTACGGCATTCAACCACCGTCAGGGATCCATCAGGGGCAAAGTTGTTTACTATTCGCCCGCGGGGTGTGCAACAGGCCATCGCCGAAGCTCTGAAACATGAGGACAGTGAATACGCAACAACTCGATGGTCGGATTCAATCTCCTCGACAGGCGTGGGTAACGCACTCGGAACGATTCGTGTAGGCAACAGGCTTGTTGATACCCGTTCAGCTGTTGTCGATGTTCCGCCTGCAAATGCGTTCCGCCCGATACAGCGGATCGGTGGTTCCACGGGGTGGTATTATGGGAACTGGCTCTGGAAGTTGCGCGGGTTTTTGGATCTTCTTGTGGGAGGCGTGGGGATGCGCAGGGGCCGCAGACATCCCGACGAACTTCGCGTGGGAGATGTGGTTGACTGGTGGCGTGTTGAATCATATGAGTCCGGCAGACAGCTCCGTCTTGGGGCTGAAATGAAACTTCCCGGGCGGGCGTGGCTCGAGTTTACTGTTGAACCAAGCAGAAATGGATCTGTCATTACCCAAACAGCTGTTTTTGATCCTGTTGGACTCCCCGG
>CAYPVN010000096.1:2974-7376 GCA_964414155.1 uncultured Chitinophagales bacterium | reverse complement strand
TTTTCGGCAGTCTCACCCATACTCTCAAGCGGGAAGAGTTTTTCCATCTTTGGATTCGGATAGCGCCAGCCGAGTGCAGTATCGTATGCAGTAACGTTACCGTAAGAGCCGGATTGATTCTTGGGAACAGAGTACGGCGCTCTGCTCATACTCTCGACGCCGCCTGCGATGATCACTTCTGCATCGCCGGACCAAATTGCACGTGCAGCCTGAATGAGCGCGTCGAGACTTGAGCCGCAGAGACGATTGATAGTATTGGCAGGAACACTTTGAGGCAATCCCGCAAGGAGGGCGCTCATACGACCGATGTTTCTGTTGTCTTCCCCCGCCTGGTTTGCGCAACCCCACATGAGGTCGTCAATCAGCGTCGGGTCGATCGCCGTTCGCTCGACCAGCGCCTTGATGACGTGCGCACTGAGGTCATCGGGACGGATATCCCGCAAGACACCACCGTACTTGCCGACTGGCGTCCGTAAGGCGTCAATGATGACCGCATTCTCTTGATGTGGCATAGCGTTTCTTGTTATTCACGTCTGATTGGGAATGCCGAAACAGGTTTGTTTCGTGGAATGCAATATACGGGATTGTAGAATCAGTTCAAACGGTAACGGAGGAACTACTCGAACTTGAACTCCTTCACGTTCCCCAAAATGCGGATATACACTTCCGGTTGATGGGCATTCGTCGTCGTCAGGAAGACGCCATCGGAGAGAGTGGCAACAGCTTTCGGGGTAAGCTTCGCGACAATATCAACAGATTCTCCGGGCTTAACTGGGTTTGTGGGCAGCTCAATCGAGAAGCCTTCAAGCTGTGTCTTCGAGCCGGTTATCTCGAAGGTTTCCTTCCCTTCGTTTTTCAGCTTGATCGAAGAAGCTCCCGTTTGCCCGACCATCGCATCGCGGAATATGAAATACGCTGGCACCACCTTGACTTCCTCTATCACTGTGACGGTAAATGCGAGAACGGTTTTCGCATTCTCTCCGGCATTTGAATTGATGGTTATACTCTTATGGACGGGTCCTGAGAAGTTCTTCGAGGTGAACATGATTTGAAGAGAGCCTGTCTTCCCCGGGGCAATATGATCGCTCGAGACGATAGTCCCCGTGCATCCGCAGGAGGCCTCCACTCTCCCGATCACAAGTGTTTCAGTTCCGGTGTTCTTTAGGGTGATGTTTCTGGTAATGACCTCACCCCTGTTTATGGAACCAAAATCAACTGAGGTTCCTTCACCAATCTCAAGCTTCGGCTGTGCCATAGACGAACTGTACAACGCACAACACAAGAGCAGAAACGTCACGAGATCTCTTCTTTTCATCTATGGCCCCGCCTTAGAAATCCGAAACAGCGTGTGCTACTTGAACTTGAACTCTTTGACAGCGCCAAGTACTGCGATGATGATTTCCGGCTGTCTTTTGCTGCTGGTTTGAATAATTAGATTGTCAGTGATTACGCTTTTCACTTCCTTTGGCCTAAACTCACCGGCAATGCGGATAGTTTGATTTGGGGCGATCGGCTCCTTCGGGATGTTCAGCGTCAGCCCTGCAAGAGTTGCATTGTATCCGGTGACCTGAAAATCTTCCTTCCCGCCATTCTTTACAGTAATAGAGAAAGTGTCCACCTTGCCCATTTCCGAAGTGCGAAAATACAAAGCACGTGGTTCCAGCAGGACCTCTTCTATAACAATAGTCGTGAACTCGATCAAGGTTTTTGGGTTATCTGCGGCATTGGAGTTTACTGTTACGGACTTGTGTACTTCTCCGCTATAGCCCGATGAGTTGAACGTGATGAGCAATTCGCCGGTCTTTCCGGGTGCGATTCGATTGTTCGAGACAACATACCCTGTGCAGCCGCAAGAGACCTCGACTTGCCCAAGGATCAATGTATCGGTGCCAATATTTTTGAAGATCACTTTCTTTTGAGCTGCCTGGCCACGGTCCACGGTACCCATATCGAACTTCGTCCCTCCCACGACGGAGATCTTGGGTTGCGCGAACCCTGCCAGAGGTATTGTGACAACGATGGTGAGAATTGACAACCACTGCAAGCGTTTCATAGATTACTCCCCTTGTGAGTTCTCAAAATGTGTGACCTAAAAGATAAAGGAAAAGGTAAGACTTGCAAGAGAGGTTGGGGTTCTTATGATGCAGCTAACATACCGTTCATAGCGCGGCCAGTTGAAGCATCGGGGCGACTCTGTACCGATCTTCGCCATAATGACGGTACAACGCGTCAACGACTGCATGAATATGCCGGATGCCCATCCTTTCTCCCCATTCAACAGGGCCGTGGGGGTAGTTTGTTCCCAGTCTCATGGCAGTATCAATATCCCTGCCGGTTGCAACACCCTCCCTCATCGCAAAACAGGCCTCGTTCACAAGCATGCATAGAATTCGCGGCATCACCATGCCGATGCAATCCTGAACTAGAGCGGATTTCTTCCCCAAACTTTCGACAAATACCTGTGCTGCAGAAAGAGTAACTTCGCTCGTCGAACCTGACGGAGCGAGTTCAATTAGTCCGTTCTCCAGCAGAGAGGGGAAGGCGCTCATGCCAAGAAGACGCGAGGGGCGCTTTATCCATGTGCTTTGTTCTGTGACAGAAACCGTGACTGACGATGAGAGGATGAGGGCGTTCGATGGTAAAGCTTTGTCAAGCTCGACAAGGTTCTTCTTCTTCCCCTCGAATGAAATATTCGTCAACTCCAATCCGACCTGAGAAGACTTGCTTGCCTTTGATATTCTTCTCGCACCCTTGAGTTGTTTTGTTGCTGAGCCGTCAGAATTGATGCGAACCTGTACATCGAACCCCTTGCTGAGACAGAGGGATGCGTACTCCTCCACGAGGGGACTCTCTCCAAAAATGCAGATGCGCTTTCGTGCTTTCACGGTTCGAGGTGCGATTTTCTACTTGTAGGTATAGAAGCCTTTCTTGGTTTTCCTGCCGAGCATGCCTGCTTCCACCATTTGCCGTTGGATTGGATGAGGACGGAAACGCGGCTCCTGGAAGAATTGATCATACACAGATTTTGTTACCGCGTAGTTGATGTCAATGCCGATGAGGTCCATCAACTCAAACGGCCCCATCTTGAAGCCACCTTCAAGCTTGACAATTCTGTCGATCTCTTCCACCGTTGCGACACCTTCACCAAGCAGCCGCAGTGCCTCGCCGTAGAACGGCCGGGCAACTCTGTTGACGATGAACCCCGGCGTGTCCTTGCAGACAACAGGACTCTTTCCCAACTTTACTGCGAGATCACAGGCAGTCTTCATCGTTTTGTCGGAGGTTTGTTTGCCGCGAACTACTTCCACAAGCTTCATAATGGGGGGAGGATTGAAGAAGTGCATTCCCACGACTGACTCAGGAGTTTTCGTAAGAGATGCGATGGCCGTTATGGAAAGGGATGAGGTGTTCGTTGCAAGGATGACGTCGGGGGCGACAATCGCATCAAGTTTCTTGAAGATCTCCTTTTTGACGTCGAGGTCTTCAACCGCAGCTTCAATAATGAAGTCCGCATTACCCATGTCGCCAAAATTCTTGCGCGGATGAATCGCAGACAATGCTTCTGTGGCTTCCGTCGCAGAGAGTCTTCCCTTCTCCACGCTCCGACGCAAGTCCGCTTTGATGCGATCCATGGCAGACTTCAGGACATCGTTGTCAGTATCATGGAGGATAACATCGAAACGTGAGACTGCGGCTACTTGCGCGATGCCGCTTCCCATGGTTCCGGCTCCGAGAATTCCAATCGTCTTAATCATGGAGTTGAAGGCTTGAGTCGGTGGGTAATCGAGAAAAAAAGCCCGCCGCATTGGCGACGGGACTGAAATGGCGCGGAGCTACCCTGAAATCACTGCATCTTCGGGGACTCGCTCCCAATCAGGGATCCACTTTGGCATCGTCAAACCCCACTCCTCTGCTTTAGATCGGACTTCTTCCGCAAAAGTCATGCGCACATCATGGTTATCGCGGAGTTTAATGCCGAGCGCTCTGTAGCGCCCGTTCTTGCGGGAGCCGGGGCGACCGAAAATGGACATGACCCGGGGCCACCACCGATTCAGTGATTCCTGAATCACCGGTTTTGTCTTCGGATCAAGAGCAAGGCGCTTCACCCAATAATCGCCATGAGCAACGTGCGTCAGCTCCTCCTTGAAAATCCGATCGATCTCTCTTCGCCATGGTCCGTAGGTCGATTTCTTCACATCCTCGAGCTGATGGCCCGCGCCGCGGTCCATCACAAAATTAAACATCACGAAATCAGCCCACGTATCGATCGTATAATAGAAAATGTTCACACGCTTATCGTTTGCAGCGCGTGTTGCCCCCAGATCTGTTTCGCCCTCAACCCGGTAGGTGAAGTCGAATTGCTCAACATACTCATCCACGGGGACGCCGATATCCTCCAGCA
>CAYPVN010000096.1:0-2874 GCA_964414155.1 uncultured Chitinophagales bacterium | reverse complement strand
GTGAAGTCGAATTGCTCAACATACTCATCCACGGGGACGCCGATATCCTCCAGCAACCGGTACATGGCGCGGCCGTGTCTGACTTCATCCCGTACAATCTGTGCGACGATCAGTTTCTCCTCTGTTGTTGGGGCCTTCATGATCCATGGGACGTACCCGAAACCTCCAGCAAGCTCGGAATCCGCCTGCTGGGTCATCAGATTCGTAAGGAGATCGTAATACTCATCGGTCATTTCATCGACCGTCTCAATCGGCTCTTTCTTGGCAATCTTCTCGTTCATTATTGCTTCGCGCTCTGCGTTGGAAAGCTTCGCGTCCGGCGGGCTCTGCATAATCAATCTCCTGTGATTATCGATTGGTAGGCTGGTACTCTCAAAAAAGTAGAAAGAATTTGGAACAGAAGCAAACTCACTTTCCCTTAAACTGTGCAGCCCGCTTCTCGAGAAACGCGGCAATCCCTTCTTTATGATCTTCAGTTGATGCCGCAATCTCCTGGATGTACGCTTCGTAATCGAGGGTGGAATCGAGATCCGAGGCCAGTGCCTTGTTGAGCGCTCTCTTGATGAGTCCGATCGCTTTCGTTGGCGCCTTCGCGAAAGAGATTGCAAGTTCCATCGTTACTTTCTCAAGCTGGTCGGGGGGCACAGATCGATTCACCAACCCCACGTGCTCCGCCTCTTCAGCAGAAATATCTCTCCCGGTGGTAGCATACTCGAACGCCCTGGCCATGCCGACGAGTCTCGGAAGAAACCAGTGCGATCCGGAATCCGGCACCAGCCCGATGCGAATGAACACCTCGATCAACTTGGCCGTTGAGGACATGATCCGCATGTCGCACGCGAGAGCGACACTTAGTCCTGCACCGGCGGCTACGCCGTTGATCATACCGATGACCGGTTTTTCAATCGAGCGCATCTTTCGAACGAGGGGATTGTAGGACTTCTCCAGTGATTCCTTCAAGGACCGTTTCGATCCGGAGTGTTCCTTCAAGTCCTGACCCGAACAGAATGCCTTCTCGCCCGCGCCGCGCAAGATGACACACCGTACCGCCGGATCCTTGTCTGCTTCCTTGAACGCGTCGTTCAGTTCCTTCTTCATCTGTTCGTTGAAGGCGTTGAAGACCTCAGGCCGGTTCATGGTGATCGTGAGTACGCCGCCTTCGAGTGTATACAGAAGTGTTTGATATGAGGGCATTAGTGGATTATTCTTTCATCATATTGTATTAGGTGGTTACTTTCCCTTCCACTCCGGCTTCCGCTTCTCGGAGAACGCCTTCATTCCTTCCTTCTGGTCTTCTGAGGCAAAGAGAAGGTAGAAGTTCTTCCGCTCGAATTCGAGTCCTCCTTCAATCGTGGTGTCGAACGCTTTGAGAACTGCTTCCTTCGCAAGCTTCACGGCTACCGGCGGTTTGGATGCGATTTCTTTCGCCCACGACTTCGCTTCTTCAAGGTAGGATTCAACAGGCACGACTTTGTTGATGAGTCCCCACCGCAGTGCTTCGTCGGCGGAGATCATTCTTCCGGTCAGGACCATTTCCATTGACTTTGCCTTGCCCACTGCACGTGTGAGGCGCTGTGTTCCTCCCGCGCCCGGCATGACGCCGATGTTGATTTCCGGCTGACCGAACTTCGCTGTCTCCGACGCAACGATCATATCGCACGTCATTGCCAACTCGCATCCCCCACCGAGGGCAAAACCGCTGACTGCTGCGATAATCGGTTTCTTGATCTTCCGGATTCTGTCCCATCGCGCGAACATATCGCGCGTGAGCATCTCCACAGCTGATGCGTCCGCCATCTCCTTGATGTCTGCGCCGGCGGCAAATGCCTTTTCGTTGCCGGTCAAGATGATGCAACGAACTGCATCATCCTTGTCGAGGGATTCCAGCGCTTCAACAAGTTCCTCCATGAGCCTGATGTTCAGAGCATTGAGCACGTCAGGCCGGTTGATCTGAGCGATCGCGTAACCATCCTGCTTGCTGGTAAGAATGAATTGGAAAGGCATTGGCTGTCCTTACCGGGATATGGGGAATCAATGGATTGATAGAGGCTTGAAAAAGATAACGAAGTGGAGACAAACACTCAACAGCCAATTGTTTGTCACGATCATGCTTCATGCCTAATCGGGGCTGATCGTTACGGGATGACCGGTCGGTTGAATTGACGAGGATAACGTGGTCCAATCAACCCGCGTCGGGGTTGGCCATCTTCTTTCTTATCTTTTTGTAGTCGATCTCCCGCTTCTCGGTGAAGGCCTTGATGCCTTCCTGGATTTCCATGGCCGACGTGTGAACGGTGAGCCAATCACGAAGATGACCGATGGTCATTGCCCAGGAGAAGTCGCGCCAGAAGTTCAACTGCTGCTTGGTGTAGCGTGTGCATTCCGGAAGCTTGTTGACAAGCTTTTCGGCCATCACGTCCACTGCCTTATCGAGCTTGCGTCGTGGGACAACCTGATTGACGAGCCCCCAGTCGAGCGCTTTCTTGATGGGGATCCTCTCGTTGAGAAGAAGAATCTCCCGCGCTCTCCGGTCGCCGACGATCAGCGGCAGCCACTGTGTTGCTCCTGCACCGGCCACACTGCCCCGTGATGTTCCGGCGTGACTGATGAAAATGTCGTCGGCTGCAACGGCCAGGTCGCACGACATCTGCAATTCATTTCCTCCTCCCACAACCATGCCGTTGAGCCGGGCAATCGTCGGCTTGCCGATGTTGCGGAGCCGCTCGAACGTCTCGATAAACACACCCATCCATTTATAGAAGTCATTGGGGCGGTCGAGGAATTCCTCCTTCCACTCCTTCATGTCGGCGCCGGTGCAGAACGCCTTGTTCCCCGCGCCGGTAATAATGAGCACGGCAACGTGGTCATCCCACG
>CAYPVN010000095.1:5194-7402 GCA_964414155.1 uncultured Chitinophagales bacterium | reverse complement strand
AACGAAGAGCACAATATTGCCGAATGCCTTTCCGGCGTTCAGTGGGCGGATGAACTCATTGTGGTTGACTCCGGCAGCACGGACCGGACCGTCGAGCGGGCGAAATCGTTTACCAGACATATCATGAAAGTTGAATGGAAAGGATATGGCGCGACGAGGAATCTCGCCCTCACCCAATGTACCGGCGATTGGGTGCTCTGGCTCGATGCCGATGAACGGGTGACGCCTGAGTTGTCTGCAGAGATTCAGCATATCGTTGAGAAAAATGAAAAAGAGATCGGGGGGTACTCAATTGCGCGGCGGGCTTACTTTCTCGGACGCTGGATCAAGCATTGTGGCTGGTATCCTTCCCGCGTGACCAGGCTATTTCGAAGGGAGATGGGGAGGTTTACCGAGAACAACGTCCATGAACAGCTTCGCGTGGATGGCGTCGTGCGGGAATTGCGTCATGATCTTTTGCACTACACCGACCCGGATTTGAGGCATTACTTTGCAAAGTTCAACCGGTACACGTCGCTCGCCGCCGATGATCTGCACGCGGCGGGCAGGTCGTTCCGGTTCCACGATCTTCTTGTACGACCGCCGTTTCAATTCTTTAAGATGTATATTGTACGCCTCGGTTTTCTGGATGGCCTGCAGGGTTTTATTCTCTCCGTGGTGTCATCGGCATATGTGTTTGCGAAGTATGCAAAGCTCTGGGAATTGCAGAGAAAATAGGAGGAAGGATCCGCTTTGAACGAAACAGAGAAAAGTCAGCAGTATTTCACACAGCTCGTCCTTATGTTCCATGCGGCTGCGATGCAGCAGATGGGAAAGATCAAGAACCCATTGTTGGATAAAATCGAAAGGGATCTCGCTGCAGCGCAGAGCTCCATTGATTTGCTCGATATGCTCAAAGAAAAGACCAAAGGCAACCTGACAGCTGATGAAAACCGGCTCCTGACCAGTGTTCTGAAGGAACTCAAGTTGAATTACGTGGATGAAATGGGCAAGCCCGGTGACGGAACGCCCAATCCGGAATCAACCAACGCTACGGAAGACACTTCGACCAGACAAGGAGGAACGGGATGAGATTTGGCGTCATCGGTAACACCGAGAAACCGGGTCTCACTGAGGCCGTCTCGTCGCTTTTGAAGAATCTTGAAGGTCCCGGCCTCGAATACATTGTCGATGAGCGGATCGCTGGACTGCTTGCGAAAGCAGGGATGAAATTGTCCTCTTCCTCCATCGGTCACGAAGAACAATGTGTCGCAGGAGTGGATATCGTGGCGGCGTTCGGAGGAGACGGAACCATTCTTGCTGCGGCAAGGAAGGTTGGATCGCGCGGAATCCCGATTCTTGGCGTTAATCTCGGTAAGCTGGGTTTCCTGACAGAACTCGGACCTGAGGGACTCCAGGGCCAAATCATGGACATCATCAACAAGCGGTATATTGTTGAAGAGCGGCTCGTCCTCAAAGCGACCACGCCGAGCGCTCCGGGAAAGACGCTTTATGCCGTCAATGACATCGTTGTTGATAAAGCGCGTTCGTCCCGAGTGATTGATCTAGAAACCCACATCGACACGAACTTTGCTGTGACGTATCGCGCTGACGGACTGATCGTGTCAACACCTACAGGTTCAACTGCTTATGCGCTTTCGAATGGTGGCCCAATCGTCACGCCCGCGAGCGCCGTCATCGGCATTACGCCGATCTCTCCCCACACTCTGAGCGGTCGGCCGTTGATTGTGCCGGACACGAGTGTCATCCGGATTGTGGCGCATGCAGAGAATCAGGAAGTTCTCGTCTCAGTTGATGGGCAGGAAGAGGCTTGTGCAAAGTCACCTGTCGAGGTATTGATTCAGAAGGCTGATTACCGGCTGCGGTTGGTCAAGCGTGTTGATCGCTCGTACTTTGATGTGTTGCGGGCAAAGCTTCTGTGGGGGGAAAGTCCTCGTTCGAAACCATAGCTGGATACGAACCCTTTAACGCTCATCTTCAGTTGTTCCTCGCGCCCTCCGAAATCCACTTACGAATCCCGGTGATCTGATTGGAATTCAGTGGATTCCTGTTGAGTGGCATACGCGCGCCGGCTCTTCCTTCGATCCGTAAAGCGAGTGTACTCTGATCAGGCTGTCCGGCTACTACAATTCCGGGAATGGCAATCACTGCGCTTCCGTAGTCTGTTAGCTGCAATGGGCTTTGATGCTGCCCGGCATCATGGCAACC
>CAYPVN010000095.1:2795-5094 GCA_964414155.1 uncultured Chitinophagales bacterium | reverse complement strand
TAGGGGATCATCAGTAGCATCATCAGGATTGTGTACAAACTGGAGAACACGCTGATAGTACCGCTTCCCGAGAGCACACCAACAAGAGATAGGACGAACATTGGTATCAAGAGAAAGATGAGTGGCAGGGAGTAGATAAGATAGACGATGCAGTACTTGAATCCGACAACAAGCATTACGCCGATGTCTTCCCACTCGGGGAAGGGGTTTTCATCACGACGGATCACGCGTTGCGCCACCTGCACAAAGTACCCGATCAGTATGAAGATTCCTACAACAACAATGCACAGCAGCATGAACAGTGCACCGAGGAGGAACTTCCTCACCCAATCAGGATCTTTGAACGGGAATGTGAACGCTCTTCCGAGATCATTCATCGGAATCTCCTTTCGATGGCGACTCTGCCCTGTCCACAATGCGTCCTTCCACCTTCGAGCCTACGGTTTTCTGGCGGCGAATATGATCGATCATGACCTCCCGATCGATAGCGGACAAATCTGTTAAGGTGATGGATGGATCATCGAGGCCGAGCAATTCATGGAGATGTCCGCCGACGTAGTTATTTGTTATGATCGAGTAGGTTTTCTCCGGGTCAATCCGCTTCCCGCCGACTGTCGCTTCCAGAACCTTGCTGCCGAACGGTTTGTCTGAATCGTACACGTAGCGGAGTCCGGACACTTGCATGAGTTCCCCTTTTTTAGCAGCCTGCCATTCCAACATCTGTATCAGGCTTCTGCCCGTAACAGAAAACGTCACAAAGATGTTGTTGAAAGGGTTCATCTCCCACATGTCCCGCTTGGTGACTGGACCCGGATTCATATTTTTTCTGAGTCCGCCTGAGTTCATCAGTGCAACGTCGGTGTGGCCGAGTTCCCTCATCACATCGGTCTCCCAGTTACCGATGTTCGATTCGCGCGTGAAGCTTCTCTTCCATTCGACGGCAAGTGTGCCAATGACTTCATTCAATTCCTTGTCGACAACCGCTTCAAGCGCCAGGGCTTTAGCTTCTGCAAGGCTGTCAATGCCATACATTCCCAACCTTGTCTCAATCAACTCGCCCGAGTAATTGAGGACCGAATCTCCCTCGAGGTCAACAATCAGGTCGAGCTTGCCTAGGTATCGGCCCCATGATCCAGCCTGCACAACAATTGTTCGGTTCTTTTTGATTGGTTTGAACAGTGCTAGGTGAGTGTGGCCCCCGACGATCACGTCTATGTCATTGTGCCGCGAAGCGAGCATCGTATCCTGTTCCACGCCCATGTGGCTAATAATGACGATCAGGTCAACCTTGTCGTCTTTCCTGAGGTGGGTGATTTGAGTTGCGACGACGCTGTCAACATCGAGCATTCTCGTTTTTGTGAGGGTTCCCTTTAGCGTTAGGATAGGAAGGTCAGGTGGAAGTAGTCCTATGAACCCTACCTTGACCCTATCAAATTGTTTGACCAGAGCGGAAGCCGCGAACGTCCTGCCGGTTGTTGAATCAAACAGGTTTGCTGCAAGAATAGGAAAATGTGCAATGGAAATATCGTCTCGCAGATTTTGCAAACCGTAATCAAATTCATGATTTCCCAGAGCCATTGCGTCGGGGTTTGTAATGTTCATCAACTCAATTTGCGAACGGCCGTATGTCAGCGAGGAGATAGGCGTTCCCTGAAAATCATCACCCGCATTGAGCACCGCGACGTCACCCCTACCTTTGCCAAACTGCTTGAGATAGCTAAGAAAATTGCCTGATCCGCCAACCCTGTACACAAGTTTCTTTCCCGTTGCAGAGTCGGCAGTCGTGACATCAAATGGAATGTTATGCGCGTGGAAGTCGTTCCAATGCAGGATGCGGAGGTGTGCTGATTCGCGATACTGTTGTTGTTCCTGTTGGGCGCAGCCGTGAAGAAGGACGGCTCCCATAACAAAGAACACAACACGGAGGAGAAGATATCGGGTTTGTGATGACATGGTTGTTCAACATGATACGGAACAGTCGGTGGATATTCAAGAATGATCGCTTATTTGATTCTCCTTGGTGATTTGGCTATCTTATCCCCATGAGAATTGGAAATGTAGAAGTCGATAAGGGAATTCTTCTCGCTCCGATGGAGGACGTGACCGATCTTCCGTTCCGGGTGATTTGCAAACGGCTCGGAGCCGATATTGTGTATACGGAGTTCGTGAATTCGGAGGGGCTGGTCCGAGGCTCGGAGAAAACGAAGAAGAAGATGTTGTTTTGGGAAGAGGAGCGCCCCTTCGCAATCCAGATTTACGGTGGTGAAGTCTCCTCCATGGCCGGTGCTGCGCAGCTTGC
>CAYPVN010000095.1:0-2695 GCA_964414155.1 uncultured Chitinophagales bacterium | reverse complement strand
TCAAAACCCCCGTCACATTGAAAACGCGTCTTGGCTGGGATGCGAAAAGCATTCGCATTATGGATGTGGCGAAGATGTGTGAGCAGGTTGGAATCAAGGCGCTGTCGATTCACTGTCGTACCCGCGATCAGGGGCACAAGGGACCGGTGGATTACAGTTGGATTCCACGGATTAAAGAGGCGGTGTCAATCCCGATTATTGTCAACGGAGATGTGGTGACGCCTCAAAATGTTAAACTAGTGTTTGACACAACCGGATGCGATGCGGTGATGATCGGAAGAGGCGCGGTGCTAAACCCGTGGATCTTCAGGCAGGCCAAGCACTACCTCGCCACCGGCGAAATTCTCCCTGAACCTACTGTTGAAGAAAGAGTAGAGCTCCTACGAGAGCATCTCACACTTGCGGTGGAGTTTAAGGGTGAACGGGCCGGTGTGATCGAGATGCGCAAGCATTACTCCGGTTTCTTGCGCGGGTTGCCGCACGTCTCCAAAATCCGTATGGAGCTGATGCAATTCACCGAAGCAGAGCCGATCTTCAATCATCTTACCAACTTCCTCGAATTCTACTCGCCCGGCGTAGATGTGAATACCATTCTGCAACCGGCAGAAACCTCTCCTGCCGAAGCACAGACAGAGGCAGCGTAGTCGTTCGGTTCAGAATCTTCAAAACCGGGCTCGGAATCTTTTCAGAGAATTGCACGTTATTGACGCTAGTTGCCTCATTCACGGTTGATCGTTCGGGAAGTCCTCATGGTTTCATCTCGACATCCTCTTGATACGTCTCCACAAATTCTTGCCATAGGGACTGCAAACCCGTCCACACGGTACTCTCAACGCGCCATCTATGATTTCGCAGCGAAGCATGTGGAGGGGTATCGCAACCCACGGATCGAACACATCTTCATGACAAGCGACATCGACTATCGTCATCTTGCGTTTGATATAGACACACTTGAACCAAACGAATCAGCAGATGATTTGCATCGTCGCTTCGAACAGTTTTCGGTGGAAATAAGCAAAGAGGCAATACTCAAGTGTCTAAAGAACGGCAACCTGCGTCCAGAAGACATAGACTACATTGTGGCTGTTTCGTGCACTGGCTATCTCTGCCCCGGATTGACCGCCTTGTTGATCAAGGAACTTGGGATGCGCACCGATCTTCAGCGCGCCGATCTCATCGGCATGGGATGCGCCGGCGCCATGCCGGGCCTGCAACGGGCGCATGACTATGTGAAGGCATACCCGGGCAGGAAGGCTCTGGTTATTACGGTCGAAATATGTTCTGCCTGCTATTACATTGATGATTCACTGGAAACGGTTGTCGGCAATGCGATCTGCGGTGACGGCGCCGCGGCGGTCGTCGTCGGAAATGATGACAAAAGCACTGGAGCTGGGCTGGCAAAATTTGCAACCTTGCTCGAGCCGTCGTTCATTCACACAGTGGGATTTCAATTTAAGAGTGGGAGACTGCGTATCGTTTTATCCAAGGACATTCGTGACGCGGCGGGAGGACTTGCGAAGCGAGTGATCACACAAATCTTGGACGAAAACGGCTTGACAAAAGAGGATATCAACCACTGGATTGTTCATTCAGGTGGCCGGAAGGTTATAGACAGCGTTAAGGATGAGGTTGGGCTTACGGAAGAGCAACTGCGCCATAGCCGCTGCGTTCTGAAAAACTTTGGGAATATGTCGTCACCAACTGTTCTCTTCGTTCTTGACGAAACGATCCGGCATTCGCAACCTAAACCCGGGGACAGGGGGTTGATGCTTGCAATGGGTCCCGGGCTTGCAATCGAAGCCGGACTCTTACAATGGTAATACTGTTTAGAGGAAGAAAACGTGGCAAATCAATTTAAGTACATCATTGTAGGTGGTGGATTAGCCGGGGCATCAGCAGTTGAGGGGATTCGGGAGCGAGATTCTTCAGGGCGTATTGCCCTCTTTGGAAAAGAGAACAGATTGCCCTACGATCGACCTCCGCTCTCAAAAGGCTTGTGGCTCGGCAAGACGAAACTCGATGAGATTTCCGTCCACGATGAATCGTTCTATACAACTAACAATGTCCGGCTCTACCTGAACAAGGAGATCGTTGCCATTGAGCGGGGAAACAACCGCATTGTTGATAAGGAGGGAAACCACTACACCTACGAGAAGCTGCTGATCGCGACCGGAGGAACGCCGCGCCGCCTGTCGTTCGGCGCCGATGCAGTGCATTACTATCGGACTGTTGATGATTATGAAGCGTTGAAGGAAGCAACCGGGCTATTGGAGGAATTCATTCTCATTGGCGGTGGATTTATTGGAGGAGAACTTGCGGCCGCTCTGAACCTGAACGGCAAGAAAGCAACAATGATCTTTCCGGAAGAGAACATACTGCAAAGGGTTCTGCCGCACGATCTGGCGGCATACGTAACGGCATACTATCGCTCAAAGGGGGTTCAGGTGATCAACAAGGATGTTCCGACCAGCATTCTTCGTTCCGGCGGAAAAACAACTGTTGTCACCAAATCAGGCAAGAACATTGTCGGGGATATGGTTATTGGGGCGATTGGGTTGAACCTGCACACAGAAATGGTGAAGCAGGCCGGATTGAAAGTTGAGAACGGAATCGCCGTGAACGCAAATCTTCAAACATCCGATTCGAATATTTACGCGGCGGGAGATGTTGCTTATTTTCCGGCTCGGTCACTCGA
>CAYPVN010000094.1:0-7405 GCA_964414155.1 uncultured Chitinophagales bacterium | reverse complement strand
AGCGACGGCATCTTGTAGGGGGGAAGCTCCATTATGAATACAGCTGGCGCGCTCTTGAGCAAGGTTTTCTTGAATAGCCAGGCCATTGTAAGCGCGGCAACAAGTCCGAGGAGATACATCGAAAGCAGTGTAATCCCGGGGAGCGAGAAGAGACCAAGGAGTTTCCGGTCCGGGATGAAGGCGGCAATCATCAGAGCGTAGACCGGCAACCTGGCGCTGCAGCTCATGAGCGGCGCGACAAGCATTGTTGCAAGCCGATCCTTTGGATGCTCGATGGTTCGTGTTGCCATTATACCCGGGATGGCGCACGCGAATGAGCTCAGAAGCGGAATGAACGATTTCCCATGCAGTCCCACCTTGCTCATCAGCTTATCCATGATGAATGCTGCGCGGGCCATGTAGCCGGTATCTTCAAGGAGTCCGAGGAAAAGAAAAAGGAAGAGGATCTGCGGCAGGAATGTTACCACGGCCGCCACGCCAGAGAGCGCCCCGTTCACGATGAGGTCCCGAAGATCGCCTGGAGGAATGAGCAATGATACCTGACGTCCCAGCACATCAAATCCACTTCCAACCCATTCCATCGGGAGAGTCGCCCAGGAAAATATCGATTGAAAAATGAAGGCCATGATTCCAAGGAACACCGCAAATCCCCAGATTTTGTGCGTGAGTATCCTGTCGATCTTGTCACTCATGCTCACTTCAATGCCGTTTGTCCTCGTAACCGAGCCCGCACAAACGGACTTGATCCAATTGTAGCGTGATTCCACTACCACGGACTGCCGATCAAAGCCAAGGAAATCGAGTTTCTGATGGTCTTTCTTAACGTGTTCGAGCAGTTCAGGTGCAAAGCGGTCCCGATGTTCTTCCAAAACACTTGGTGCTGTGAGAAGCGAGAGCGCTTCATGGAATGCGACCGGTTCGCTGAATCTGTGATGGCTCTGAAGCAGCCCAACCAATTCCTCACACTCTTCATGCACTGGTTCCGGGAGATTCCATTCACGGGCTCTTCCCGTGGTCTTGTTCGCAGTTGCAATTGCCTGCTTCAGTTCACGGATTCCAACTCCCTTGTTTGCAATCGTGGGGATTACCCGGACACCAAGGGAGCGTTCAAGTTCCTTGACGTGGATTTCGATCCCCGATTGTTCCGCGATGTCAACCATGTTGAGAGCAATAATAGCGGGGATGTGCCGATCAATAATTTGGCTGACCAAATACAAGTTTCGTTGCAGGTTGCTTGCGTCCACCACGCAAACAACGAGTTCAGGAGTTGGAGTAAGGGGGATGCGGCCGAGCAGGACGTCCGTAGCAATTTTTTCGTCGGGTGAATTGGCAGTCAGGCTGTATGTTCCCGGCAGATCAAGGATCGAAAGCTCTATTCCGTTGTCGAGAGTTACGCGTCCTTCTTTTTTCTCAACTGTTACTCCCGGGTAATTCCCTACTCTTTGACGCATCCCGGTGAGGACATTGAACAAGGTTGTTTTTCCGGAATTGGGGTTTCCAATCAAGGCTACATTACGAAGAGAGGTGGCAGCGAGGGAAGTCATTGTTGTTCCCTCTGAACAATGACAGCTTCGGCTTCGAGGCGACGAAGAGAGAGGCGGTAACCTCCTACTTTCACCTCGATAGGATCACCCATTGGTGCGTATCGGATCAGTTCCACACTAGTCCCTTTTACCAGGCCCATCTCCAAGAGTCGTTGCCGAACATGTGAAAGGGTGCTCGTAATACGTTGCACTGTCGCCCGTTCACCTAGTGTGAGGTTATTAAGAGTTACATCGCTCATGTGTCGGAGCTATTCGTATGCCGTAACAATAATTGAACTTGCCGTTGAGCTGTTGAGCCCAATTCGGGAATTCAGAATCTCACAGATGAGATTACTGTCGTTTCTTGTGACACACCGAACGATGGCATCTTCGCAGAATCCCAATTCGCGCAAGCGGGCTGATACTTCAGGATGAGAATAAATCTGCTGAACCCTCATTCGTCGACCAATTGGTGCATTGAAGAGAGTGGATTTCATAGAATCACCGGTTTTTCTTTTTACATTTCGAGCAGGTCCCAAATACTTGGAGGGACGAGCTTTGAGGTTCGAAGGTCTTCTCGGTGCAAACTTCGTCCTGGATTCGTTCGAGCTTGTCGTTAACGAATTCAATAATGTCGCCGCACTCAAGGCAGATCAGATGATGGTGATGAGGACGGCCAAAGGCTTTCTCATAGCGAGATGTATTTTCAGCAAATCTGTATTTTGAGACAAGACCGCATTCTTGCAGCAGATCCAGAGTGTTGTAGACGGTTGCTTTTGAGATTTTGATGCCGTTTGTGATCATCCTATAGTAAAGAGCCTCCGCATCAAAATGCCCTTGACTTAGAAGGACGGCATCAAGCACAGCGAATCGCTCAGGCGTCGCTCGATGTTTGCCGCGGCTCTTTAGGTGTTTGGTAAGTATGTCGTGTGCTGCTTGAATATCCGTTGGAGGCTCCCTTATTTAGAATTAGTCTAAATAAAAATAAGATCAAATGCAAGGTGTGCCAAATTGTATTCTGTGAAGTAATTTGCCTACCAATCACCATGCGTGCAGGTTACTTGAAAATCAATACGAAAAGGCCTCATAATTTTGGAAATTTCCCTTGCTTTTTTGCTTCGTATTGATATATTTCCGCAAGCTTGAAGTTATATCCATCCGCTAATCATTAGGGTGAATGAAGTCCTCTAAATTGAACTTTCTCACTGGAGCCAGAATTGACCCTAATCCAATTCCAAAAAACGTTCCAGTAGGAAAGTTGGTTGATCAATACTTTCAAGCATATAATGCGGGAAGATTGCGCGAAGCTTGTCAGCTTTTCGTAACGAGGATGTTGGATCGGGATGTAACAGTAGGGATGAGTCTGACGGGGGCTTTAACGCCGGCGGGCTTAGGTGGCTCATGTATCGTACCCCTTATGAAGGCAGGGTTTGTTGATTGGATAGTAAGCACAGGTGCTAACCTTTACCATGACACTCACTTTTCCATCGGTCATTCGCTTCATCGAGGTACTCCGTTTATCGATGACCGGATTCTGAGGCAAAAGGGGATTATTCGCATTTATGACATCCTGTTCGATTACAACGTTTTGCTTGATACTGATGAATTCTTCCGGACGATACTTCGATTGGATGAGTTCCAGAAGGAGATGGGTACGGCCGAATTGCACTACCGACTGGGTAAATACATCGCCGAACGTGAGCGTATACTTGGCATCAAAAAATCAAACGTTTTGGCCACGGCATACCGTTGTGCCGTTCCTGTCTACACATCCTCTCCCGGCGACAGCTCAATTGGGATGAATCTTGCTGAAGTGGCTCTTTCTGGTTACAAGACGAGAATCGATGTATTGTTAGATGTGAATGAAACTGCGGCAATTGTTCTGGCAGCTAAGAAACGAAAAGGCAGGAGTGGAGTGATCATCTTTGGAGGCGGTTCTCCCAAGAACTTTATTCTTCAAACCGAACCCCAGATTCAGGAAATTCTTAAAATAGATGAAAAAGGACATGATTACTACCTTCAAATAACCGACGCGCGGCCAGACACCGGAGGCTTATCAGGCGCAACCCCCTCAGAGGCAGTTAGTTGGGGGAAGGTGGATCCAGACGCACTTCCTGATGCAGTTGTGGCTTATCTCGATTCGACCATCGCAATGCCCATTATGACATCATACGCGCTTGCAAAGCACAAGCCAAGAAAGCTGAAACGACTCTATCATCGAAGGGGTGAGTTGGTGAATATGCTGAAGAAGGAATATCTCAAAACACAGGAAAGAACATCACGTAAATAAACTCCCAGGCCAGCAGGCTCTGGATA
The DNA here is from genome assembly GCA_964414155.1 of uncultured Chitinophagales bacterium. Classification (GTDB taxonomy): domain Bacteria; phylum Bacteroidota; class Ignavibacteria; order UBA10030; family UBA6906; genus CAYPVN01. The sequence goes on along the minus strand of CAYPVN010000094.1, from coordinate 3,566 downwards.
AGTAACTCATTACCACTTCATAGGAGAAACAACCATGAGTAGATTGCAGGAATTGAGGGACATGCTTAACACGTTCGAGAAGGACTTCGTGAAGTTCTATGACAAAGGGAACAAGTCAGCCGGGACAAGGGTCCGGAAATCGATGAACGAACTGAAGAAGAAGGCGCAGGAAATCCGCAAAGAGGTTCAGGAAATAAAGAGCCAGGCAAAAGAAGGCGGGATGTAATAGTACAGGTTTTGGGTTATTGCTGTCAAGGAGATATGTTCTTCATGGCTGAGGTGGGATGGTCATCTGGAGTGTATCTCCTTTTGCTTTTGTGAGGACGGGTTTCGGGGAAAACAAAAAACCCACCGCAGGATGGGTTTTGTGCTTAGCTTTGCTCAGCTATTGTCCTCAGAGCACGTCGAACGGCCTTCACTCTCTTCATCCTCTTTTTGACGGAGGGTTTAGTGAAGTATGCTCGCTTCTTGAACTCTTTCAATATGCCGGACCTCTCGTATTTCTTTTTGAATCGTTTGAGGGCGCGATCGATCGGTTCATTCTCTGCAACTACAATTCCTACCAAACGTTATCACCTCCTCTGAGTCGAACTTAGAAACGGTTTGTGAAATACTCAACCAAACTTGGATTGTCTGCTATTGGCTGTGCTCTTGGTCCTCAATAACGCTTTCAAGCAACCGCCGCTCGCCCAGTTTCTCAAACGAAACCACAATGGCGCTTTCCCCGGCCGATGTACGCTCTTTTGAAACGATCTTGCCAATATCATCCCACTCCAAGTGGACTATAGCCTGCCCGACTTGATATGTGTTTTCCGGTTTGTACTCAGAGCAATCGGCTCTTTCGGGCTTCTTCTTGGCCTCATCCTGAACCCGTTTGAGTTCGGACAGATCGAGAAGGCTGGCATGTCGGCATCGCGTGCACCGATACCAACTCTTGTCGGGTTGGGCTTCGACCACCCCGATCAATTCCATCTTTGAAACTCGCCCGCAATGATTGCAATAACGGGAAATGCTCTTCCCCCGTGCCATCGAAAAACCCTCCTTTTTTTTGATAGAACTGACCTAAGAGGACCGACGTTTTGGAAAAACTTGGGGTAGGTTACCAGCTTACGTCCATTCAAATGTACTCCATTTTTCGAATGAAGTCAAGGCGTGTGCTTGCTAAGTGCCAACACCCCCGTCAGATCATACGAATTGGCCGAATTGGCAGTTGCCTCCTTGAAAATGAAAGACCTCAAACTCACGCCTGAGGTCTTCCATTGAATTTCCCTGATTCTGTTCTCTACCGGATCGTCCCCCCAATAGTTGCGGTTGCGTTACCGTTACCAGTGCTGTTAACAGAAACGCTCAATGTGGCGCTGCTTACATAGCTTGTGTCCGGCACCTTATCGCTGACAAGGCATGAGAAGTGTGTGTTCACGCCAGGTGGCAAAATAATATTCTGACTTATTGTGAAGGAGCCGCTGAGGCCAAACGCAACCTCTGCCTGCGCCCCCGTTACAGAAACGGAAATCGTGGTCGGTGCGGAAAGCGTGTTCCCATACGGATCCGAAACTTGAAAGTCGATTCGCTGGAAGCCAGCGTTTGGAACATTGATCAAATTGGGGGAGATGTTTGAGATTACCGCTGGTCCTGACCAAAGAATCAAGATGCTGTCTCTCACGATCGTCCCATTTTGTCCCAGAGTCGAAGCAACAACATAATGGTATCCGTTCCCGTACGGCGTCAAGGCATTGGGGCCAATCGGATAGGGATTCCCGCTGATCAGGTCGGCCGCTCCCTCCCCGGACTCGCTTGTAAATGCCGCGGAAAGAATGACGCCTGCCCGCGAGGCGAAATAGACTGCAGTGTTTGTAGCAACTGGGTTGCTATAAATGTCCCCCACGAGGACACTAATTGGATCTCGCAATCCAAGAATACCGAGCGCGGGGAAATTATACGTAAAAGCACCAACGCTGAAATGATTCTGATCGGTAAAACCGGAGTGAATGACAAGACGGACCGGTTGAGATGAAAACGTCCGCCCTCCAGCAGTAGTGGCTGCAACGACCTGCGCAGCGCCTGACCGGATTCCGCTGTTGAATGTGGTAAATGCCCGACCAACCGCGTTTGTAACGACGGTAAGGGGCGAAACATACTCACCGCCGCCAGGGCCATTGAACGAAAAACTTAATGTGACCGCGTGCGCCGCATCGATCGGCACTCCCAATGAATCGCGCACTTCCCAGCCGAGTATGGAAGTCTCGCGTCCGCCGACACCATATACGGATAACTCCGTCGGATCCGCTCCAAGGAAAGCTATCGTTTGAGCAAAGCCACTGCCTGAGCCGCCACCAACAGCGGAGCGGGGTGTCAGCTGTATGTCCAGAGTTTTTGGAATGCTGTTTGACTGAACCGAAGTCACGATGTTAAGCGTGTCTCGGAAACCCGTATTATTGCGGCAACTGATGCTTATATTGGTTGTACTATCAACATCGAATGTGAATTCATAGGCACCTTGTGCATCCGTCGTCTTCGTCACCGCAGGCTGGTTTGCGATGCGGGCTTCGACTGAGATGCCCGGAAGTGCTGCATGGGTGGTTGCATCCGAGATGATCCCGTTGATTGTTGCCTTCCCTGTCTGTGGACCCTGATCATCATTCTGGCAGGCCAGAAAGAGCGTTGCCAGGGCTGTCAGCATACCAAGAATTCGTATTAGTTTCATGCGTGCTTCCCCTTCAAAGTATGGAAACTCTCACCTATTCCTTGCGTGCCTTAACGCGGGCCTCTTCTTGTTCCTGTTGTTCGAGCCAATTCTCAAACACATGATCCTCTTTTGCCTTTTGTGTGATTCGTTCCTGTAATGTAGGAACAAGCTCTGCCTTCAGCAGTATGACCAGTTCTTTCTTACTCACCTGGTCTTTGTTGTATCCAAACAAATAGCGGAGCCCGAATACGTACCAGGGAAGATCCTTCAGGAAAGGGATGCCGGAGCGGAGTGTACTCACTTCGCTATTGTAGAGACCGCCGATGATCGTCTCCTCCCCATCCAACAGCAAGAGATTTGTGCTCGCCTTCGTCTTATTAATAATGGTGCTGATTGTTCCGGGCGTAACATTGCTTCGCTCGGCCTCGACAACGATGTGAATAAAATTCACTCCCTTTTCCGTAACCACCTGTGGCGTCACGTTGACGATCGTTCCAGCATGGTAGAACTTGTCGATGAGATTGCCGGCAAAATCCCGCTCCTTGATGGAGAAATCCTGACCCACTTGGATGCGCCCCTCTTCTCCGGATCGCACGATAAGCTGCGGCCCGGAAAGGATTTCACCTAGATCATAGTTCGAGAAGAGCTTTGCAACGAAACCGATATTTGCAAAACTTACTTTGGGCGTTACTTCTGTCTTGAAAATGTTACTCGTCACCTTATCGGCTCCTCCAAAGGCTGCATCAATACTGACATCTTTATTGCTTTTCATGAAACTCCAATTGATGCCGACTTCGTCGAGCTTCGTCAGGTTCACTTCGAAGAACACTGCGGATATCTTTATCTCACGGCTCTTGAGTGTCGCGTATTCCTTCTGGAT
>CAYPVN010000093.1:0-7448 GCA_964414155.1 uncultured Chitinophagales bacterium | reverse complement strand
CTGTTCACTGCCGACGCATGGATTTCCAAGGTTGGAGAGAATCACCGTTGAGAAAGAGGGGAGCGAAAATAATTCTCCGGGCAGGACCTGCTTCGTCGCGCTCACAGACTTTCCATCCGAGAGCACCAGCGTGGAGTTGGCCGGAGTGAGATCGTTACAGCGCACCTCAGCTGCGATGTGCAGAATATCCCCCCGCGCGCGCTGCAATCCGGCAATTGTTGCCTGCTGATCAAAGTACAGGCGCGCATCTTTGTAGAACGCGCGAATATCGCGAAGCTCGTACTCCACATCCCACGATGTCTCTCCGGGATGTCCCATAGCAACAATATCGTAATTCGCACTGCTCGTGCCCATACCTTTATTGAGCAACCCTGTCGCAGAAGGAAGGTAGCTCACCGCGTATCGTTCAATCAGATATGAGGCTCCGGTCCGCCCGGAAAATGCGCGCAACGCATGCATGGGCAGTGATGAGAACTCTTTTTGTGGAATAATGATCAGCTTCGTTGCACCCGCGATGTCTTGCTCAATCGGCCGGACAAATATTCCGTACAGCGTGGATGAAAGCTCCTCTATCCGGCGATCTAATTTCCTAACTTGTGCTGCCGAATCCTTCCACGCCTCCCGCGTGCGAAGCAGCTCGGTAAGTTCCTGCGTTTCAGAAATTGCACGGGTGCGGTCAACGGCAGCGACCTGAACTGCCGTTTTCGCGTTACTGATGGCAAAGGCGAAGACGGATCGAGCCGAAGGAAAATGACTCACAAGGATAACTCCCGGCGGCAGAAGTTTCTGCACTTCAGCGATCCCGAGACTGCGGATCGTAACCACGGGCTCGAAAGCCTTGTTGATCTGAACAATGCTCTCCGCCGCAACAGTCATATCCCGGGTTGCGCTCGCAAGACTGGCTTCAACCTCTCGCAGCATTTCGTAGTGTTGAGGCGTTGTCATCATCAGCCGCTCGCTCTGACGCTCTGCGCCGAGTTGTAAAGCCTTCAAATGAGAGAACCGCGCAAATTCCTTTGTCAAGTCATTATTCCGGGTGGAAACATCGAGAGAACCAAGATCGTCGAACGTTTCTCTTCCCCTCCGGCGTTCCATATACCAGAATGCCTCGTCGTATCGCCCCAATTGCAATAAGAGTTCCGCGATGACATCGTACACCGATTGAGACTGTTGGAAGAAAGAAGATTCACATTCCGCGTAGAGATCATCGCTGTCGCGACGTAGCACGCTTGCTTCCTGTTGTTCAATAGCTGATTTGAAGCAATTCAATGCCTCGGAAAACTGATTGCGCCGCTGTGCAGCAAAGCCAAGCGACATCAGCGCATACGCGCTCCCCTGCCTATGGGAAAAACTGTTGAACAAGTCGAGGGCCGATCGGTAGCCGTTGACAGCATCCGCGATTGACTCTGCCACATGGCTCAGCTGGATCGTGAGATATCCTTCAGAGGCCTTGTTGTGAGTTGAAAATGTGGAATTGAGAGCCGTCCTGTAGAAAAGCCCAGCCTGCGAGTTTTGTTTGTTGCGAAGATAAATGTTCCCAACGCGGATGAGCATTTCCTCACGTAGCCTCTGCGCGCCACGGGTTACATCAGAGCGCTTGAGCGCATCAGTATACATTTGAAATGCTTCCGCTGTCCTTCCCGCGCCTGCATACGTCATCGCGAGCCTCAGCAACACCTTGATCGCAAGCAGCGAGTCACGAGATTGATCGGCAAGCGTGAGCGCCCGGAGGAGGCTTTCTTCTGTGGCGGCCTGATCGCCCCGGTGCAGGCTTGAGAGGCCCGCCTCATAGGAAGCGTTCGCTTGCATTCGCAGCGACCCGGTTGCGGTTGCATCATTGAGAAGATCCTTGAGTATGCGGGTTTCTTCGCCGCGATTGTCAAGTGCACGGCACACCGGAAGCATTGCCCATTCTGTTTCCCGCACGGCGACCGGATCCTCAAAAACCTTTGCCAGACGGAGGGCCTCCGTATACATGGAAAACGCTTTTCGCTTTTCACCAATCCAGGAATGGATCTCCGCCATCGTAAGTGTCAACGAGTGGACGGCCTCGCGGTCGGCAAGCGATCTATATTGTTCGATTGCACGTGCATAGAACGAGAGAGCGCTATCATATTGAGCCGCGGTTGCTGCTACATCACCGAGGAGACGCTGTGCTTCTGCAATTTTCCGCGGACGGTTGAGATGCTTGTTCAGTACCAATGTGGTGCCGAGATATTCGCAGCTCTCGCGATAGCTCCCGCCGGCGAATTTCTCGCGGGCAACAACCAGTAGAGAGTCGGCCTGCTGTTGCTCGGGACTTGTTCCCCTGCCACAGCCCGAAAGAGCGGTAAGCGTTATGAGAAATATGATAAGTAGATACTGGGTCCGCATCGCTATTGTCTTTGTCGTGCGGAAAATATAGAGAAGTTTGGAGAGAGAAACCAGCAGGGGTGAACCGTGGTAGCGTTGGATTTTGGGTTGACGATTTCAGAACGGAGGACAACAAGGCGGCAGCGCCTGTCATCGGCGCTTCATTTCCTGAACCATCCTCTTCGGAAAATCCGTCACAACCGCATTAACCCCGAGGCGGACAACTTTCTCCAGTTGCTGCGGCGTGTTGACGACGTAACACGCCGTCATGATCTTGTGGGCTCTGGCGTCATCCACAAAACGCTGGCGGAGCTGTGTGCGGCCACAGATGAACACTCCCGCTCCGATCCGTCGGGAGATGCCGGAGGGTTTTTTCGCTGCATCGCGCACCGGATGGTACAGCGCGCCTGTTGGAATGCGTGGATAGAGGAAATGAAGTCGCCGGAGAAACCGATGATCGAAGGATGAAATCAACACCCGCTCTTCGAACTTCTTCTCCAGCACGGCAAGAATACACGCCTCTTCCATCGCGATGCGTTTGCGCGGATCGCCGTCGGTCTTCACTTCCATATTGAGGAGGACGTTTTGCGGCAGAAGCTCCATCACCTGACGGAGTGTGGGAATCCGTTCGCCTGTGAACTCCGGCGAAAACCACGAGCCGGCATCGAGCCTGCGAAGCTCTTCGAGTGTCAGATTCCAGATTTTCCCGGAACCGTTTGTCGTGCGGCGCACGTCCCGATCGTGAAGGACGACCAGGAAAAAATCCTTTGTGAGGCGGACATCAAGCTCCACCATGTCCGCACCCGCATCGATTGCCTGGTGGAAGGAGGCAAGCGTATTTTCAGGAGCAGTCCCGGAGCTTCCCCGGTGGCCGATGACAAACGGCTTCTTCCGGGTCTTCAGTCCCCGCCATAATGACCATACGAGTGTTGGACGCGGAAACCGCAACTTCCTCCGTTTCACAAATTATCCCTTCGTCATCATCTTGATTTCCCGATTCACGAGATCGATCGAGCTCGTCCCATCCACATTTACCACAATGCCGATCTCGGCGTAGTAGTTTAGGACAGGCTCCGTCGTGAAGTGGTACACCGCCAGGCGTTTGCGGACGGTCTCCTCCCTATCGTCATCCCGCTGAACAAGCGCGCTCCCGCAAGTCGGGCAGGGGGTCTCTGTTGTAACGCTGTCCGTCTCCTTGTTGAAAATCCTCCCATCGTTCCTGCACATCAGTCGATTGCTCAAGCGACGCACGATTTCCTCGTCGTCCACTTCAAGGTTCACCACTTTGTAGTCTTCCACCTTCAGATCGCCAAGCATTTTTGTCAACGCTTTCGCCTGCTCAATTGTTCTCGGAAAGCCGTCGAGGATAAACCCTTTGCTGGCACGAGGGGAACTCAGCACGTCGCGGATAATGCCGATCATGATGCCATCCGGCACCAACTGTCCGGCATCCATGATCACCTTTGCCTTCTTGCCCAGCTCCGTGCCCGCATCAACGGCGGCGCGCAACATGTCCCCCGTGGAAATATGCGGTATGCCGAATTCCTCCGAGAAGAGTTTGGCTTGGGTGCCTTTTCCTACCCCCGGGGGGCCGATCAGTATCAGGTTCATGCGATGGTGTGGTTGTGGTTTGTTTTATTTATTCGTTACACGGTCGATCAACATGATTGACTTGCGCGCCTCGCGCTTCAAAAGCGAGTCTATCTCGTAATCAAGAAGGGACACAAGTATCGACCGTGACTTCGCGCTTGCCATGGTGCCTAGCTTCTCCACTGCTCTTCGCCGGACACGTTGAATTCGGTCACTCAAGATCGATTCCAGATGTTCCCTCACGCCATCATCATTCTTCCAGTTATCCGCCAACGCGTCAACCGCCGCAAGCCGGATTTCCAGCGGCTGACCGTATGCTGTGAGGGTAATCAGTTTTTCCTTCGCTTCAACAGTTTTTAATGTTCCCATCGCCTTCGCAGCCGCAGCGCGGATCACTTCATTGTGAGAATCCAGCGACAACCCCTTCTCGCAATACTTCATCCCGTTTGCAGAGTCGATCGCAACCAAGGATGTAATCGCTTCCGCAACAACCGTGTAGCTGGAATCACGAGCCACGATATTGCCAAGTGCAACAAGTGACTCGAGCGTCTTAACAGATTTCAGGCTCGCTGTCGCAGCGACGCGCACCACTGCCACGGAATCTCTGACTCCCGTCGCGAGGACGTCAAGTATAGCGGCATCCTTCGACTTGCCAGCCGTCTCCGCCGCTTGCTTCCGTATCCCCCAGAACGGATCGGACTTCATCGCCCTCCCGACTGCGGCAAGAACACCTGGCTCGTCAATGGCTCGTTCAAGTTGTCTGAGCGAGGCCTCGCGTTCTGCCACACCTCCATGTCGGAGCTGATACAGCCATTCTTTCGTTGGTTTGGGATGATCCAGCGTCTTCAAAATCCAGCTGCCCTTGTCAAAAACAATATTAAGCGGTATTTCCTCCGATGGAAGGTCAAAGACTTGTTCCCGTTTGGCTTCCACTATGATTTTGTGAACGCTGTTGCCCCGCGCCGTCGCAACTTCAACAGCAACCGGCATGCGATACAAAGGGGTCAGATCGTCAACCTGCTGTTCTTGCAGCACTTTCAGTCGTATTGTCTTCAAGTCATCATCGTACGTCGATGAAACTGCAAATTGTGGAAATCCTGCCTTTACGGTCCATTCATCGAAGAACCAGCCTAAATTCTGTCCTGCGACATTTTCCATCGCATGCTGGAAGTCATCTGTCGTTACATTATCGTACTGGTAAAGGTCCACATAATGGCGGATCCCTTCCCCGAATTTTTCATCACCCATGACAAAGCGCAACATGTGAAGTATCGCTGCCCCCCGATCATAGATACGGTTGTCAAACAGTTGCTCGGGTTCGATGTAGTTGTCGGTTACTGTAGGCCTTCGGTCGATACCTGTGTCAGATGATGTGACCCCGCGTTGCTTCGTCAGCATTTCCCATTCATACGCTTCACGTCCCTTGCTTTCTTCCACATACAGGGCTTGGAAATATGTGGCGAAGCCTTCATTGAGCCATGAGTGGGGCCAGTTTCTGCATGTGAGAAGATCGCCAAACCACTGGTGCGCAAGCTCATGCGCCACCAGGGATTCGCTGGATACATCCAGATGTGCCCGCGCACTATGGATGGTCTTGTCAGTAAGCGTGGTCGCGCTGGTGTTTTCCATTCCGCCATACGTAAAATCCGCGATGACCGTCTGTGCATATCGTGCCCACGGGTACTCGAAGCCTGTCTTGTTCGAGAAGAACCTCATCATATCCACCGTCTGGCCAAACGAACGCAAGGCATCGTTCCGTTGACTCGGATAGACATTGTACTCGACGGGAATATGACCGTAGCGGTCTGTAAGGGTTACGTAGTCACCGACGACAAGTGAGATGAGATATGATGAGAATGGTTTCGCGGAATACCAGGAGAAGGTTCTTGTCCTGTCCTTCCGGTTGGCCGTCACCTCAAGGAGCACACCGTTGGATATGGCAATGAACTTTTCATTCACGGTCACCCGCATTTCCACGGTTGCCTTGTCATTCGGGTAATCATAGCAGGGAAGCCAGTAGCGGTTGTCTTCGTTCTCGCCCTGTGTCCAGACCTGAACCGGTTTATCCGGGTACGCGGAATCGGGGTGTATGAAGTACATGCCGAGCCGGGGAGAACACGAGTACGTAATCGCAACTGCAAGGGTGTCCCCAAAGTTGATGGCCGACGATGGATTCACTGTCAGGGTATTGCCACGGTAAACATAGTGCGTTTCGGGGGCTTCACCGTTTGCCTTGCCGAGAAGCACCTTTGTGATGTTCATTTCTGCCGCGTCAATTTCAAACGATGAGAGTTTCTTCAGAGGAACGAGTCGCATAGTGACGGTTCCAGCGACCCGGTTGTTCTTCTCATCGACCTTAATGGCTATGGCATAGTGCAGAACATCGTACATCCGGACCCGCTCTCTGAACTGAGCCCATGTGTCTCCGCTTCCCAGGCACACGACAAGCATAACGAGAAATGCCAAAGCATAGGATGATGTATCGCGCATGTTGTCTTAGAGGGTGGATGAATTCGGGAGTGGTTGTTTTCTGCCGGTGGCATCAGATCGGATGGCGCGGCTGGGCGCATGCGATTTGGGTGTAGTCCTGCGAGTCTGTTCACTGAAGCGACGTCCTGCTTCCACGGCAAGTTGGCCGCATGCGGCATCAATATCCTCACCGGCACTGCTCCTGACCATGACCGTGAGGTTGTTAGCGCGAAGCCGCTCAACAACTGCTTCCGTCCGCGGTGACGGCCGCAGCGAGGCGGAGAAACCCGTCGGGTGCGTAAAATCAATGGAATGATACGGAATCACATTGATTTTGGATGGAACACGACGCGCAAGAGAAGTAAGCTGTTTGACATCCCGATCGGAATCGTTCACACCGTCAAAGAAAATATACTCGTACGTCACGCGTTGTTTTGTGCATGCATAATAGTATTCCAACGCGGCCATCAGCGCCTTGAGGTTGAACCGCTTGTTGATGGGCATGAGTTTCGTGCGCGTTTCATCCACGGCACTGTGGAGCGAAACGGCAAGCTTGATGCGGCGGCGTTCATCCCCCATCTGCTTGATCCTGTCCGCCCAACCGGCTGTTGAGATAGTGATACGTTTCGCAGCAATGCCAATGCCCGTGGACATGATGTCGGCTGCCTTCATGACGTTGTCGTAATTCATCATCGGCTCGCCCATCCCCATGAAGACGATGTTGGTAATCTTCTTGCCACTCGTGCGGCTCACCTGAAGGACCTGGTCAACAATCTCACCTGCGCTCAGGTTACGCGTATATCCCATGGTCGCTGTTGCGCAAAACTTGCAGTCAAGCGGGCAACCGACCTGCGTCGAGACGCACAACGTCAACCGCTTTTGTTCATCCTCCTCTGCAGCGTCGCGCCCCTTGAATGCCGACGCCGGCGGAATCAGAACACTTTCAATCTCATTCTTGTCCGGAAGGGCGAAGAGGTATTTCGTTGTTCCATCATGGCGGGAGGCTTGCTGCGTTACTAGCGTAAGGCCTTCAATCT
>CAYPVN010000092.1:3829-7517 GCA_964414155.1 uncultured Chitinophagales bacterium | reverse complement strand
CCATCCCCATATTTCGTTGACATTCAAAGGCATATTGGATATATTCACCGTTGCTTACCGGTGCGACGATGGTGTTGTGAGGGAAGCGAGTTTGTGACTTCCGTTGAAAGAGGGTTACGATAGCTTGAAAACGGCCGAACTTGATGAGGAAGCAAGGCAGGAACGACGCCAGCGGGCAGGTGAATGTCTGAGGGCGGCGGATAGGCTCTTCAAATCGGGTGATTACGAAGGCGCGGCCCGCAATGTCCGCCTGGCCATCGACGTGGATCCACGAAACCCGTATGCCAAGGCCTTCGAAGAGCGCATCCGTCAAGCTGTCGATAATCAAAAGAAGGAAGAATCCGCACAGGGAAGTTCATCCCCCGTCCAGTCAACACCGCAAGAATCTTCGCCTCGTACGCGTCCCCCTAAAGAGCAACCATCCGCGGTTTCCTCTGCTTCTCCAAGAACGGAAGATGTGGCTCCCGCACGTACAGGCGGTACGCCGCCACAGCGATCCGCCGAACCCGCACGCCGAGAGGAAGAGATTTACAGGAATGAAGTGGAAGAAGAGCTGCGCCGAAGGGTTGAGGAGGTTACGGCAAAACTGCAGGCGGAACGGGCCATCAATGCTCAGGTGATGCATCAACAAGAATTGATCGAGGCCAAGTGGAAGGAAGAGGAACTCCGCCTCAAGGAAGCCGAAGAAGGGCTGACGAGTAAACTCCACGAGCTAAACAAAAAACTGCAAACTGAACGCGCGCGGTACGAAGAAGAGAAACACCGCTTGATTTCTGCCGAACAAGAAAAAGCTGCTCACGATCTGAAGAGGCTGGAGGAGTCTCTCCGGGCGCGTTTTCAGGAGGAAGTCCGCGCGAAGATTGCCGAAGAGCATCAACGCCTTCAACGAGAGGCAGCGCGCACTACCGAAGGTGAAAGGAAACGTTTCGAAGAAGAGACGCACAAACGCCTGGAAGAGGAACGCCGCAAGCTTGAAGAGTGGAGTCGCAAGGAACGTGAGGCCATCACGGCAAAGCTGAAGGATAAGGATGTCGAGTCGAAACATGTGAAAGACGAAGTTCAACGCGTTCTTGAGGAGGAGCGGAAAACGCTTGAGCAGGAACGCGCACGACTGCAAAGCGATATGTCGCAACGGCTGGAGGAGTTACGAAATCGGCAGTTAGAAGGAGAAGAAATCAAAGAGGAAGAGTTACGCATGCGGCTTGAGACCGAATTCACAACCCGGTTGGAGAAAGAAAAGGCCCGTCTTGCCGATGAAATGCAGAAGCAAGTTGAAGCCGAGCGTCTGCGCATTGAGAATGACATTCAACGGCAGGCAGAGATTGAAGCGGCGAAGCGAAAAGAATCGGAAGAGGTTGAAAAATATGAGGAGGCGGTAAGGAAGGCAATTGAAGAGGGTCGACGGCTTGCGCAAACGAAGAAATTGAAGATATATACGGAGAAGGCCAGAGAGCTTGTCGTGCGTGGTGAATTCGAACTGGCGCTCAAGGAGGTGACCAAGGCATTTCTCCTCGATCCCGATCATGAAGAGGCTCGCTCTCTTGAGCGGGCCGTTTACGTCGCGCGTCAGGAACGTATCCGGCGCGAAGAGGAAGCGTTACGTGTGCAGGTTGACCAGCAGACCAGAATGAGGGAGATCCAGCAGCGGATTGACGAACAGGAACAGAAGGCTCGTGAGGAGAAAGAGCAGCGTGCTGCGAATGCGGCGAGGGTGTCAGAATCGTTCAAGAGAGCCGAGGAGTTCTTCCAGGATCGATCTTTTACAAAGTCGCTCAGAGAGATAGAAATCATTTTCGCCTTGGATCCTGGTAACGCTGATGCGCTCGACCTGGAGATGAACATTCTGAATGCGATGAAGAAGCAGGATGAGGCGAAGGCAGTGTCACAGCAACGGAGCTTGGAGGGAGAAGTACGGAGAAAGGAAGACGAACAAAAGGAGCAGCGCGCATCTGAACAACGTGAGTCCCTCCGAAGAGAATCGCTCGCAACGTATCGCGGGATGCTCAAACGCGCCTGGCTCGGCGGCCAGCCGGGGAAGGAGGAGAAGTCGATGCTCGAAGTGGTGCGCAGGTCGCTTGCAGTCAGTGAGGACGATGATGCAAGACTTTCGCGGGAGGTGCAGCTTGAGGCCTACACGGAAGCGCTCCGCAGCGCCTGGAAGTCCGGCATTATATCAACTGACGACATAGATACGCACGAGAACCTCCGTCAACTCTACGGCATCGGAAGAGATGAACATCGTGTTATTGAGGCGGGAATTCTGCAGGAGCTAAGGCGAACTCAAGACCAGCAGTGAGAGAGGATACATCAGGGGTTCCGCTGCAGGCGTGACGCGAGCCGCAATCTGCGATACATAATGGAGCCCAACCAGATACTATTCAGGAGGAAGATATTCAGATAGAGATAGAGCATCAACTGATTCGCCAGCGAACACATCGTTAAGACGAAGAGCTCCGTTCCCATTCCCAACAAACCTGTAAAGCGTAATCCGAGTTTATCCCCGTACCACAGTCCATCCTCACGCCCAGGTTCTTCTATTCCATTTCTGCACCATCTATCCAGTTTCATCATCAAACCGTCCTGCCATCCGTAGAGGATTCGATAGATTGATTGAAGTCGAAGCGCGAAGCGATCACCAGCACGATCTTTTTCCTCGATTTCTTCCGTAAGACGGTTTTGTGAGTATTGGTTTTGTATGTGAAGAAACGCCGTATGATAAAACACATGATATGATACACGGAAGGAAATCCCGAGAAATCCAAGAATCCCCAGGACAAGCATCAACGCGAGAGGCCCTGACGATATAAGGATCCCCGTTATGACTCCGAACACCATCAAGTTCACCACAAAATCGCCGATAGAGTCGAGGAATCGCCCGGCCCGACTGTACAATTCTTTTGCGCGTGCAAGCTGCCCGTCTGCGGAATCAAGGAGGTCCTTGAGCGTCAGAGTCAAGCCTGCCAACAATGTTGTAAGAGGCGAGTTGAGTGAGTAGAGGATTGCCGATGCAACACCGACAAACACGGCCGCAATCGTAACCTGGTTCGGTGTTACGGAAGTGTTGTAGAGAGCCTTGACCAACAAGCCGGCCAACGGTCGTAACAGGTATACATTGATGGGCTCATCAGAGATGTCTGATTTGACGGATTTTCTGTAGGAATAAACTTCGCTCATTGCAGTGTAGAGGCTGCAAGCCGATCAGCGACGGCGTAATCTTCAGGTGTATCGATCTCCATGCAGGGGAATCCTCCGCTCTCCACCGTATAGATTTCAGCCCCGGCGTCAATAATCTCCTGGAACGAGGCTTCGTAGAATTCATTCCGATCCTTTCGTCGCCCAAGGGTTTCAAACAACTTCTCCGCCGTTGCCGCGGAAAACTTCTCAATTCCCAGCGATTCGCCAACAGCTTTCTGAAGATTGACTTCCTTGCCAATCCTTATGATGCGGCCATGGGAATCCAGTTCCAGCTTGATTTCTTCATGCCCCAGTTTGTTACTCCGACTCATGACCAGAACATCTGCATGGGGCGACTTCAGGAGCCGCGCCAGAATCCGTGGGTCGAAGAGTATGTCGGCGTCAAGCAAGAGCATCGCATTGCCGCCCAATGCGGAATGTGTAAGCCAGAGAGAATAATTGTTGTTCGTGGAGGAGAAGAGTGGATTGTGGACGAATGTGATCTCAAGGTTGA
>CAYPVN010000092.1:0-3729 GCA_964414155.1 uncultured Chitinophagales bacterium | reverse complement strand
AGCTCCCGCATGTACATCTCCTTGTCTGCATTCATCTTGTTCGTAATCCCCCGATAGTATTCTCCGCTGTCGAGGGCCGAGAGTGCGATCTTTTCCGTGAGTTGATTATAACCGAGATATCGAGCGCTGTACGAGATGAGGTGTTTCAAGTCCTTCCCGATGCACGAATACCCGATGCGGAGGCCCGCAAGCGCGTAGTACTTCGAGAAGGTCCGGAGAACAATCAGCCTGTCATGCGAGTCAAGTAGTCCCTTCAGGTGGTCGTTGGATTCATCGACGAAGCCAAAGTACGCCTCATCAAGAACGATAATAGATGATGAACAATGCTTGATCAGCATGGCAAGATCGTCCCGGCGTATACTGCTGCCCGTCGGGTTGTTTGGAGAGGCAATCAGGATGAGATGAGGATGATGATTATTGTAGAGACTGATGATCTCATCAACGTTGTACACGAACCTTCCCTTCTGTTCACGCAGCGAATATTCAATCTGTTTCCCGTACACCTCTTTCGCGATCGCCTTGTAGTACCACCAGGACTGGCGTGGCAGGAGCATTGTTTCGCCGGCTTTCAGATAACAATGCACCATCTGCTTCAACATGTCTTCACTGCCGTAGCTCAGCAATACGCGCTCTTCAGGAATCCCGATCTGCTGACTGAGTCTAAACGACAGCTCGCTCTTTCTTCCCACCAAGTAATCCCGCGAGTACAGGCTGAGCTGTTCGAGGTTTGCTTCTCTGAGGACCTTGTAACACGCGGGCGCCGGTCCGTATTGATTTTCATTTCTATCCAATATAATCTGATCCATGACGTCCTTTCATTATAGGCTCAAACATTAGTATAAAGTCTTTGAAGGCTATACACTCGCCGTGGATTCTTTGCGTCCGGGCGATGGTTGGAGAGTGACTATGGATTCGAGCCGCCGGTGGACGCGTTTCTGCCATAGGAGCGCCACAACCAGCCAAAGATTTCCAGGGATGAGTACAATCCATAAGAACACGGTGGGATCCTGGGAAAAACCGGCAATCATCAAGAGAGATCGGTTTGTCGTTGATCCCAGGAAACTCCATCCCCGCATCAAGCTCTTGCATTCTTTCAAGTACAGCGACGGGGGAAATTGCTTTCTTACCTCTTGTTTGAACTGCGATCTCTCCTGAACCATCATGTACCGAAGATAGGCTCTCAGAATGATTCTGCGAAATAGACTCCGGTTCTCTTCGTTCAATGTCCTCAGCTCCGCGCTGATTTTTTCCGTCTCACGGTTGAGGAAGTTTTTCTCTCCACGAACATTGGAAATGAACTCCTGCTGGTAGTTGTCGAAGAAAATCGCATGCAACGCCGACGCGAAACCCCCTGCGACAACCAGATACCAGATGTTTGCATCTCCAAGCCATCGGGTGAGGCCGATGCCGAGGGCGATAAAGATTGCAACACTTGAAACGTAGTCAAGCACGCCATCGACGAGACGACCGAGCGGCGTTCCACTATGCTGGATGCGTGCAAGCTGACCATCGCTGCAATCCAGCACATTCCCGACAGCGAACCAAATTGCAGCGATCGGGAACAACTCCGGCACACCAAGCGCAAAATAATATGCCGCTGCAAGATTGCACAGAAAGGAAAGGAACGTAACCTGGTTCGGTGTAATCGGTAACCGGTGGATCAGCTTCACAAATCCGAAGGCAATCGGCCGATAGAATGCAAGGTCGAGGAGTTCCTCAGCCTCACGCATCTTGAGAGATTGTCGGTATTCCTGAAGAAGGCCCATGCCGGTTACCGTTCAAGAAACAAAAATCCGTTAGAGAAGCAAGAGCCAGCAGGTGAATTTACGGTGGCAATGCACCGGAATCGCCGGTTTGTTGAAGGAAGTACTCGATGATGGTCTTGCTATCTTCAAGAGGGTCCTCGGAAAAAGTCGACGTGAATTGCTCGGTGATTTTTGTTGTGAGGCGTCGTGCTGCCTCTTGTATATCTTCCGGCATCGTCTCTTCGATCTGGACTGCCCGAAGTTGATTCATTGCATTGACACCCCACCCCTGCCGCGGGTGGGACTCCAGCCAGAACGCAATGGCTGCGCCGGCTGCCCTGCGCGCACACACGCGTACCATTCCGTCGTTGCCGATTGACCGTGCATGTGCCGCGGTGGCAAATTCTTTTTCGATTTGTTCTTTAACTCGCTGTCTATTCACATTTCATTCACTGAGATTTCTCGTCGTGCCAGTCGCTCGTCATCTCGAGCCAGAAAAACAGTCCGCGCCATTCACCAAGTCTGGCGTAGTGCTTTTCAATTGTTGCGTCTTTAACCCGTCGTCCTTGCTTGTGAAGCTTGAAGAATTGTTGACGTACCCATGAATCCAAGCCAAGATAGTCATACCGTCCTACCAACTTCAAAATGTTGCCTGCCGCGTACGGCCCGATGCCCTTCACTTCGCGCATCTGATTGGAAAGCTGCTCAGTAGGAAGGGTTGAGTGACGCCACGATTCAATATCGAGTTTTCCAGATGCCACACGGTTGGCGAGTTCAAGAAGGAACGGTGCTCGGTATCCTGCCTTGACGCGAGTGCGCAAGAATTGCTCCGTGGATCCTGCGATCATTTCCGGCGCCGGAAAAGCATACAGCCCGTCGCTGAGCTTCTTACCGAAATGGCGAACAATGTTCGTCACCATAATCTTCGTCAATGCCCACGTACAATTCGTCGTGCAGATCATTTTCACAGCATCCTCAAAGACCGTGGGTGCTCTGAGGAGTCTTCCCG
Source organism: uncultured Chitinophagales bacterium (assembly GCA_964414155.1). Taxonomy (GTDB): domain Bacteria; phylum Bacteroidota; class Ignavibacteria; order UBA10030; family UBA6906; genus CAYPVN01. The sequence goes on along the minus strand of CAYPVN010000092.1, from coordinate 975 downwards.
CGCCGCTCTGTGCAATCCAACGGAACTGAGGATGCTTTCGCGCCACCGTGTGGAATTGGCCGAACTCCTCGTCAAGTCGAAGCATTGTTCGGATCGTTGCCTTTGTTTCTGCCAACTGTCCGGCTGTTAACCGGGACCGGCTCGTTATATGAGCTACGGCCTGATGATCCTGTCCCCGCATGCGACAATCGACAAGGACATTCGGTTGAAGGCTTAGAATTCGACGCAACTCCTTCTTCTTGGGGTCAAATGAGAACGGAACGAGATCGCACCACCCGTGGCTGTATGCCGTCCGCCAGAAGTCAAAATTCGAAGGAGTGGGAATGGTGATGCGCGATGTGATCATTTTGTTGAAAACAGGATCATGGATCGTATCTCGGCAATCAAAGGCTGGGGTTGTATGCTGTCGTAACCGAGTAACGTTGACAGTTCAGTTCCATTCAGCCGGTCTCCATTCCCCCAAAGGGATCTGAGACGTTCACCCGCACGGGGATGTTCGAACCAATTTGCCCCGAATTCCTTGGTAAGTGTTGCATTCAGTTGGGCTTCGAGAAACCATGCCCGCAGGTAGCTCGCCGAGTAGTAATGCACATCGATATCTGCCAGGTATCGTTTCTCGTCGGAGGGAATCCGCTTGAACCCGATTGCCTGACTCTGCAGATCAGCATATTTCGTCTGTGGCGATTTGGCCCCTGAATGGAGCTCCAACTCATACAGGAACTTCGCACAATACCGCCGCACATAGTAAAGCCGGTAGAAAGCCTGGAAGCGAACGAAATCCTTCAATACATTTGTCGGCATGGACGTTTGCAAACGGAGCCACGCCTGGTTGGCGAGAAGGTATTCAGAGAGAAAGGCAAAACTTTCCGTCACAGTCCCTTCGCCGAGATACTTGAACTCAAAAGCGTTCTCTCGCGTGTTGGCGTAGTGCTGACCATGTCCCATCTCATGAAAGAGAGCTGCGTAGTCGTCCAC
>CAYPVN010000091.1:0-7638 GCA_964414155.1 uncultured Chitinophagales bacterium | reverse complement strand
CTTGTTCCCCCCACTCAAACTGCGCATGAAGAGGTCTCTCATTTGTCCGAAGAAGTTACCGCGGTTGAGGAGGAACGAGAAGAATTGTGCTGTAGTGTGTGCGGTGCGAGGATAAACTACGGTGATCCCACGTGTGCAAAATGTGGTGTGCTGCTCGAATACGAGGACGCTGTTACGGAGCCCGAACCGGAGCTCCAAACACTTATCAAACCTCTTGTCGACGAAGAGACCTTGCATGAAATTTATCATGAGACGATTGCTTCACCACCTAAGCCAACGGCTGATATTGTAGACCAACCCGGTCGACAAGCAGGCGATCAATTTGATATGACGCTCAGAACCTCAACGGCGCGGAGTGCCCGCAGCACAAGTAGCAGAATTGCTGAGCTGGAAAAGAAATTCGCGGAGAATTGGACAGGGATCCTTGGGTCTGTGGTTATGGTCCTTGGCGTATCTTTCCTTGGTATCTATGCAGCCTTGAAGCTCGAGCCAGTATACCGCTTCGTCCTCATGATGGGATTTTCGAGTGCACTGTGGATCATTGACCTCCGATTACGGAGAAGGGGGCCGTGGATTCAGTTTGCAAATTGGTTGGGAAGCAGCGGGGCCGCGATTGCTCTCTTTGCCTGCTTTGGCTCCGGACACATCCCGGGATTGCAGTGGATCGAGAGCCCCTCCGTTGCGCTTGCACTTGTGGTAACGGGGATTATTGTGAATATGTATTTCGCCCTTCTTGGCAGCAGCCAAGTATTCATCTCGCTTCACGTCATTCTTTCCCTTGCCGCACTGATCGTCATACCCCAGGATGAAACGCTCATCATCGGAGCAGCGGTGGCGCTGGGCAGCATCTTGTTGAGTTACCGGCACCAATGGGATAAACATCTGCTGCTGGCCATAACAGCATACTGCATCTTTCACTTGCGGTGGTATTTTGCAGAAGACCTCATAGGGGCGCCACAACGGTTGATCGGTGTCGCTTGCGCTATAGCAGTCGGCGCTGCGGCTGCATTCATGCACTACCGAAAAGACTATGCATCAGCGACTCCGCGAGCTCTTCCACTGTCCGCTCACATCCTGAACTGGCTTTATGCCGCCTTCCTGCTTTTCTTACTTTCAACAGAGTCTAGATTTATTACAATTCCGTTGGTCATCGGCGCGGTAGCTGCGTATTATCTCGCCAGGCACGCGCGAACGGTGGGAATCTTGTGGGTCTACCGATGCGATACCGTCATCTCTCAGGTCATAGGAAGTTTCGCTGTCGTGTCCCTGGGTAGATGGGATATCAACGGTTACGCGATTCTTGCAATCTTGTTCTTCCAATCGATCCTGTTCTCGTTTTTGATGTGGGTCGAGAAGGAGAAGACCCTCTCGAACGTCTCTGCTTTGTTCAGTCACCTCGTGGGGGTACTTTTCCTTGCCACTGGGATTGTAAGAAGTTTGGGATCGAGCGGCACTCTCGACACTGAGACATTATGGACCACTGTCGCCACGCTCTGTGTGGGTCTTGCGATTCACTGGGCGATTCTCCGAAAGTATGGCGAAGAGTTCGGAAGTCTGAAACATTACTTCGGAAACAAAGACGACGTGTCATTCCTCGGAGTTGTTGTTGGAAGTGCGCTTGTCATTATCGCAATTGGCCTAAGGAATCACGAATGGTTTGGGTATGAGGCTCCAGTCATTGTAATGGCGATGATGTTCATCGGATCAGCCCTTCAGTCGCGAGGAATAAAAGCCGGACTATTGTTCTCCATCCTCTGCATCCACTTTACGCTTCTGATATCATTCAAATACAATGACGATCCCGATTCCTACCATCAATTTATCGGTCTCGGTCTCATGTTCGCGGCGACGTGCACGTATTTCTCTGATCACCTCCGGAGGGAATGGTCTTACAGCCTGAAAACAGCCTCGTTGTTATTGCTGTTATCAGAGCTCATATTCATGGCGACCGCTCTCGGTGGCCGCAACGTAAACGATCCGCTTGTTTCATTTCGTTCGGCGGGGATCACCGCTGGAATAGGAGGCGTCGGGCTCATATTCCACTTCTTCGCATTGAAGAGGAAAGAGAATTTCCTAAACTCTGTGTTGGGTGCGGGTTCCCAACAGGCATTTGTTTTCGCTTATGGTGTTCTGCTGGGGTGTTTTCCCGCTATTGTGGCGGCCCATCTCTATTTGTCTCCGTATTCCGAGCTGGTGACCTTTGTTCTTGTCGGAATTATGTTGGTGCTAAGAAATCGTTTCCAGTCCGATGGCCTTGGGATCGGGGTTCTCGTTTCTATCGTCGCAATGCATGGTATGACGTGGGCTGTGGTTCTTGGCCATCAAGAGATGGATCTCGGGACGAAGCTCCTTAGGCTATTACCCTTGTTTGGGGTGTCCCTGCTGGCCGTTCGTTTATCGTACGCTGAAACAATCCGATCGTATGTTCGCTGGCCCGGAATTTATGTCGCCGGTATTCATGCGGCAATGACTGTGTACCTTCTTACCAATCCATTGTCCTCCCTACTGCCGGGAGTCCTGTGGCTTCTCTTCTCCCTTGCGTTTCTGCAGGCCTCCCGGCTGGTTCCAGATCCCCCCGAGCGCGAGTATGGTCATCCGGCACGCTATCTTCTGCACCTTGGATATCTGATGATTGCCGCATTTCTGGTACGACATTTTCTTTATCATCTCCAAGTGGAAAGTTCGGTGGGTGAGGTGAGACTCCGTCTCATCGTGGCGATGTTCGCACTTGCCGTTTTCGTGCTGTGGTCTCTCACGCAAAGAAAACCGGGAGGGGTGCAGTACAGGAGCTGGGCCTATCTTCATCCCCTCTTTGTTGAGTTGCTTATTGCCTTTTCCGCTGTGACGGTAGCGATTGAAGTTGATAACCTCTACCTGCCGCTCGTGTGGGCAGTAGCTGCAATTCTCCTCTACATTGCAGGACGAAAAAAAACAGATCCGATGTCGCGATTGCGTTTCTATGCTCTTGTCTTCGGTTGGTGCTCAACAATTTCTCTCGTGGCAGTCACCAGCACGATCGAGACACCCTCGAAGGCTTTCTTGCAGCAGCCAACTCTCCTCGGTGCAATCGTCCTTGTCTTGAACGTTGTTTTCCTGGCAATCACAGAACGGGGGAAGTTTCTTGACCAGATTCAATTCCCCGAGGCGCTCGTGCGGTTTTCTCGGACAGTTGAAAAGTTCAGGATGCGCAAGAACATATGGATCTACTATCCCTTTTTCCTTTCGACTGCTTTGTTTTTGTTCTGGCGGTTTGATGCTCAGGTTCTCACGCTCCTTTGGGTCGCGGAATGCTTTGCCGTCTTTGCTTTGAGCATCCTTCTGCGGGTGCCACATTTCAAAACACTGTCGATGGCAGCACTCGGGTTGTGTCTGGTTCGGCTCGTTGTATTTGATCTTGCCCAGAGTGAAACATTGACAAGGGGAATTGTTTTTCTCGGCGTTGGCAGCATAATGATATTCATGAACTATCTTTACAAACGATACAAAACTACGTTGGAACAATGAAACACCTCAGGATTCTCATTGCAGTCCTCGTCCTGACGGGAGGAGGGGCGCTCGTTTTCTATCTGGTGGCCAATCGCCCGGAGTCATCCCTCCATCCAACGATGGTGCCATTCTTCCAGCTTGTCGGGAAATCGACAGAACTCGTGGATAAGCTCATTGCGAAAGTCATTCCCGTCAACGATCTGGACGAGAAAGAGTTGGGAGAGGTGATTGCCTATCACATTTCCTGGGGGGCCGCGGCCTCTTCAGAGACGAACATGTATCTTCATGACCTGATTGAGCATCTGTCCCGTCACGCAAAAAAGCCATTCACCTACGGCATCACAGTGATCGGCGGCGGCGCTCCAAATGCGTGTGCGTTTCCTGGTGGAGTGCTGGTGGTGACTCGAGGTCTGCTTTCACTGGTACAATCGGAGAGCGAGCTCGCGGCAATTCTGGGGCATGAGATCGGGCATGTGGAGCTCGGGCACTGCTTTGGTGCTGTAAAGTTTGAGCTCCTCTCGCGCAAATTCACGCAACTCCCGCTGGGTGAGATTGCCGACATTGCAAATAATCTTCTCGTACGCTCATCGTTCAGTAAGACTCAGGAGAACGACGCCGACGAGTACGCATATCAACTTCTTCTCCAAACAGAGTATGACCCGCGCGGGGAAGGAAATGCCTTCAAGCGTCTGATGGAGTTTGATTCCACATCCTCACATTCCGATGAGTCATTCAATGTTCTCAGGGATTACTTTCGTTCGCATCCTCCGACAAAATTGCGGTTCGAAAAATTCTCAGAAAAGGCAAATCAATGGTGGAAACGTCATCAAGGGACTGCACGATATCGCGGTGAGGCGAATCTCCGCGAGAAGGTCAGTTTCTATTCTCGAGACATCAAGGAGGAGTGGGTAACTCACTGAGATCAGATGAGAATTATAGAACCCAATGGCTGGGTAAGGCTTGACGATCCGGAGCATATCGATCCGGGCAAGGGCGACGCACAACAGGAGGGTAAAGCAATCCCGTGAACTTGCCAGGCGCAAACCAACAGACAATGCTCTTCCGCTTTGTCAGAGCGTTCCTCCGGGCATCCGTCCGGATCTACTTTAAGCGCATCGACGTATCAGGACGGGAGAACGTCCCGGAGACAGGGCCGGCCATCCTGGTTGCGAATCATCCCAACTCCGTCATCGACGCGTTCCTGATTGGCACGCAACTTTCACGCCGGACGATCAATTTTATTGCAAAGGATTCGATCCCCAACGCTCCAGTGCTTGGATCCATTTTGCGACGCTGCGGTGTAATCGGCGTCGCGCGACTGATCGACTACACCGGCGACATTCGACAAACTCATGGGAAAAACCTGAAGGCGATTGATACTTGCGTCCCACACCTGGAGGCAGGCGAAATCATGAGCATCTTCGGTGAGGGCGTCTCGACGGACAGCCGGAAGCTCGGCATCATCAAGAAGGGCGCCGTTCGCATTGCCTACAACGCTGAGGAACCTAACGATTTCCGGCTCGGCGTCGCCCTCGTTCCGATCGGGATTAACTATTCCGCAAAAGAAAGATTCCGAAGCAGCGTCCTTATCAGCGTGGGTGAGCCATTCCGCATCACTGACTTCGGTACGCAGCTCGCCCAGAACAAGCAGAAAGTTCTCCTCCGGGGGACACGACGGCTGCAGGAATCGATCGAACATCTGATCGTCAACATTGTCGATGACCAGCTTGCACCGCTCGTCGAGCAGATTACCGACATCTATGCCCGTCCACCGGGACAGCAAGCCGGCGATCAGAATCTGGTGGAGTACTATCGGGAAAAACGGAGAATTACCGAATGCATCCAGTACCTAAACCAGACAGAGCCGAAACTTCTCGAACACATCCGACAATCGATCGACACGTACTGGACGCTCCTCCGAAGAATGCACCTTGACGACGAAACGATAACCCGGCGGGTGAATGTTCGAGCCCTCATCGAGACCATGCTTAAGACCGTGGTAGGGCTGATTGGCCTGACGCTCAGCTTTTATGGCTGGGTCAACAATGTGCTGCCGCGATACCTCGGAAAGTTCGCTCGCCGGTTCGGTCGCAGTCGACACCGCACGGTTAGACCGGACGGTCAGACCACCGAACGGATCGTCATCGCGCGCGAGACGGCCGCCGCGCACTGGGGTGGTTGGATGGGTGCACTCATTGCCTACCCCCTGCAGACGTTCGCCCTCGGATCGATTGTGGTCTCGGTTTCAAACCTTGTCACCGGGATCGTCGCGGGCAGTCTGTACGTCGTGACGCTGGTGCCTTCGTGGAAATTCTCATTGGAACAGACCGAGCGGGTGCGGCAGCGCATCTCGGATATCCGCGTGCAGTTCGCCGCGCTGACGCACCGGTTGTTTATCGTTCGGATCCGACGACGGAGGGCGCAGGCCGTCAAGATGATTCATACCACACTTTCGAGTTTCGACGCACTCCACCCATCATGAAACTTGAAGTCACATCAGACCATAAACGGCAGCGCGGCTTCTGGAGCCTGATCGTCACCCAGTTCCAGGGCGCGTTCAGTGACAACGTCTTCCGCACGCTGGTGACGTTCATCGTTATCTCGATGAACCTGCCGGGAATCCCGGAAGGGCAGCGGGCTGTTATCGTCGGCGGGTTGTTTGCGCTCCCGTTCATTCTCTTCTCCATGGCCGGCGGCTTCCTCGCGGATCGCTTCAGCAAGCGGGCCGTCACAATCTGGACGAAAGTTGCCGAGATCGCAGTCATGGGCGTTGCGACCATCGGCCTTGCGTTGGATAATCTCCCGCTCCTTCTCGTCACCGTCTTTCTGATGGGCGCGCAGAGCGCGTTTTTCGGTCCGTCAAAATACGGCTTGCTCCCCGAACTCCTGCCGGAGAAGCGCCTTTCCTGGGGGAACGGTGTCCTCGAGTTGATGACCTTTCTCGCCATCATCACCGGCACTGTTGGCGGAGGGCTGATCTTCGAGAGTTTCCGGAGGCAGCAGATATGGTCCGGCGTAGTGCTCATCGGGCTGGCGAGCTTCGGCTTCGTAACGAGTCGCGGCATTGATCGGGTTCCGGCTGCAGATGTGACTAGGAGATTCCGGGTTAATTTCCTCGCCGATCTGCGCGAACAGGTCCGGCTCATCCGGCATGACAAGGTGTTGTGGCTTGCTCTCCTCGGCAACACGTACTTCTTCTTCCTCGCCGCGCTTATCCAGCAGTACGACATTATTTTCTACGGCAAGAACATCCTGAAATTGAGCGAAGGAGGGATCACGCTCCTGATGGCTGCCATGGCCATCGGTATCGGCGTGGGGAGTTTCGCCGCAGGCTACCTCTCCGGAAAAAAGATCGAATACGGCTTGATCCCTCTCGGCTCCATCGGCATGACGGCGTTTGGTATTGCGCTCTCGCAAGCAGAACTTTCGCTGGTGGAAGTCATGGTTCTTCTGAGTTTCTTCGGCTTCTTCGCCGGGTTCTTCATCGTCCCGATTGCCGCGCTTCTGCAGCATCGTCCGGACAGGGAGCGAAAAGGGGGAGTGCTCGCTGCAGCGAATCTTCTCTCCTTTGTCGGCGTGTTCATCGCCGCGGGTGCTTACCAAATCATGGCGGGCATCTTTCATCTCGGCCCGCGAGAAGTCTTCTTTGTCACCTCGCTCATCACGCTGGCCGGGACGGTGTACGTTGTTTCCATCTTGCCGGATTCTCTCCTTCGATTTCTCTTGTGGGTGTTCACGCATACCGTCTACCGCATCAACGTGGAGGGGCGCGACAATATCCCCGACAAGGGTGGAGCGCTCTTCGTCTGCAACCATCTCTCGCTCGTTGATGGTCTGTTGCTGATTGCCTCAACGGATAGGTTCGTCCGCTTCATCATGTACAAGGGCATTTACGACATGCCCATCGTGAAGCCGTTCGCGAAAGTCATCCGGGCAATCCCCATCTCGTCGCAGCTTCGCCCTCGCGAAATGATCCATGCACTCAACGAAGCGAGCGAGTCGATTCGGCAGGGCGAGGTTGTCTGCATTTTTGCCGAAGGCCAAATTACTCGCATCGGACAACTGCTGCCCTTCCGGCGCGGCATGACGAGAATCATGAAAGATGTCCACGCGCCGATCATCCCGGTAAATCTGGATGGCGTGTGGGGCAGT
>CAYPVN010000090.1:5789-7758 GCA_964414155.1 uncultured Chitinophagales bacterium | reverse complement strand
GACCAGATGGTGCCGAGAATTTTCCGTCGCTCCTTCGCTGGAACAAGAAATCCGAACCCATCCAGCGGCCTCTTGATTTGATCAACACGGAATCCGAGGAACACCTCCGCAACCGGCGGATAGTAGATTCCATCGAGCAGTTCGGCAAGCTTCTTTGACGACGGCCTGACAAGCGTGCTTGCAACGTATGAAGGAATGGCAAACACGACCGCATCCGCGTCCAGCGTTCGTTTCGAACCTCCCTCGTGAAATTCCACGCGGAAAGTTTCCTCTCCGGTAGACGAGACTGCGGTAACGTCGCATCGAAACCTGACATTGTCCTTCATGTGCGACACAATCGCATCGGGTAAGGCCTGCATTCCGTTGACGAAGGAGAACATTCTTGCGCGATCCTTGGCTTTCTCGTTTCGGTGCTTCCGTTCTTTCCTCCCCTGTATCATACCCTTGATCAGCCCGCCGTATTTCTCTTCAAGCGCATACAGTTTCGGAAACGCTGCACGCACGCTCAGTTGCTCCGGATTACCTGCGTACACACCCGCCACAAACGGATTGATAGCGTAGTCCAGAAATTCACGCCCGAGACGTCGCTCAACAAATTCGGCGATTGTCTCCTCCTTGTTCGCCCGACCGATAAACGGCTCTTTCAGCAGACTGAGCTTCCCGCCCATCGACCAGAGTGAGGTGACAAGAAACGCACCCGGTGACATCGGCAACTCGTGCAGTTCTCCACCACGGAGAATATATCTCTTCTTTGAGGAGTCATTCGCGTAGACCCGCTCTTTCGTTATTCCCAGTTCTTCGAACAATTCGTTGAAGAGCGGCGTAGTTTCGAGCGCGCTGGTGGGACCTTTCTCCACGAGCCACCCGTTATCGCGCATTGTGCGCATCGTTCCTCCGGCCGAGGCCTCGCGCTCCAGTACCGTGACCTCAAGGCCGGACCGGTGCAGCCACCAAGCTGTTGTCAGTCCCGAAATCCCGGCTCCGATTACAACGACTCGCTTCGAACGATTCATCAGTTCACCTTCTTCAAGACGAGATCAGCGAGCGCCTGAATAAAAAACGGGTTTGTGTTGAGTGCCGGACTCATGTCGAAATGCTTGATGCCCAGCTGTTTCGCCTCTTCACGTGTTTCAATGTTTATTTCCCAGAGTGTCTCGCTGTGGTCAGACACGAAAGCGATGGGGACGACAATGACGTGACTGACCCTCTCTTCTGCAAGTTTTTCAATCGTTGCATCCAGTGAGGGTTCGAGCCATTTCTCCGGCCCGACCTTACTCTGGTAGCAGAGATGATGTGCGAGTCCGAACTTACCCTCATCAATTACGGCGTTGTACGTGCGTATGATATGCTGTTGGTACGGATCGCCGTCCCTGACGAGCTTTACCGGTGTCCCGTGGGCGCTAAACACGAGATGCACCTTCGCACGCTCGGCAGCCCGCACCCGTTTCAATGCGATGTTGATATTCCGGACAACCGCCTTTATGTACAACGGGTGTTCACAGTATTCATCCACAATATCGACGTGCAGATCGTTCAGCCCCCGGCCGGCAGTAACTCTATTCCATTCGTTTATGCTCGAGCCTGTCGTTGTCTTCGAGTATTGCGGGTAGAGAGGTAGCAGAACAACGCGGTCGATTCCATCTTTATACAATTCATCGACGACCGCTTCGGTCGTTGGATGCCAGTAGCGCATGCCGACATACACTCTCGCATTCAACCTTCCGGTCAACTCCCGGCTGAGAGCCTTTGCCTGTCTGTTGGTCAGATTCAAGATCGGAGAGCGGTTACCAATACGTTTGTAATACTGTTGCACTTTCGGTGCGCGGCGCCGGGAAATCTGCCGTGCAAGAATCTTCCGAAACAAGAAAGCAAATGGCAAATCAATAATGTCCGGATCGCTGAAGAGATTGTAGAGAAACGGCTCGACACTGTTCAGGGAATCGGGGCCTCCGAGTTGAAGAAGCACAAC
>CAYPVN010000090.1:3154-5689 GCA_964414155.1 uncultured Chitinophagales bacterium | reverse complement strand
GAAACGGCTCGACACTGTTCAGGGAATCGGGGCCTCCGAGTTGAAGAAGCACAACACCGACACGCTCCTTCTCCATCATCCCATTACTCCTCATCATGTTCAATCATGAGACCCACTTTCTCGGATGTTTCAGTAACTCCACGAGTCGGGCCTCCCGCGGACCCGGGGGCGCAACATTGTACGGCCATTGCACCGCCGGAGGAAGAGACATTAAGATGGATTCCGCGCGACCCTTCGTCTCAAGCCCGAAAATGGTTCCCCGGTCATAGATCAGATTGAACTCAACATACCGACCTCGCCGGACCAGCTGCCATTCGCGCTCCTGCTCACCCCAGTTCTCGTTCTTCCTGCGCTCCACAATCGGAAGATACGCATCAAGAAACGCATCGCCAGCCGATTGAACGAGTGCAAAATGTTTTTCAGAGTCGCCTCGCAAGTCGTCAAAGAAGATTCCTCCCACACCACGCGCCTCATCCCTGTGTGCAATATGGAAATACTCATCGCACCATTTCTTGAAGCGAGGATAAAACTCGGGATCACTCTTATCGCAAGCTTCTTTCAACGTACGATGGAAGTGAATAATGTCCTCATCGAACGGATAATACGGCGTCAGGTCAGAGCCTCCTCCAAACCAGGCATCGCCATCGGTTAGCTGGAAGTACCGGTAGTTCGCATGAACAGTCGGTATCATCGGACTGCGGGGATGAATTACCAGCGAAACACCGGTTGCAAAGAATTCGGATGCAGGAACGTTCATCCTTTTCGCCATCGATTCAGGCAGCCTCCCGAACACTGTTGAAGTGTTGACGCCCGCTTTCTCGAAAACCGCGCCATCCTCAAGAACCCTGGCCAGTCCTCCGCCACCGCCGGGACGTGCCCATGTGTCGTTCGTAAAACCTTTGCTCTGATCGACCCCCTCAAGCGCGGTGCAGATCTCTTGCTGGAGTTGTTCGAAATAGACCTGTGCGCGATGGGCAAGGCCTGATTCTGTTTTCACCGTATGGACAGTGCTTGACATATCAGGAATGGAATGCCGGACTTTCTTCCTTCACAGCACGAACAAATGCTTTCGCATGGTCGACCGGCACATCCGGGAAAATCCCATGCCCCAGGTTGAATACGTGTCCGGGTCCCTCGCCATATTTTTTGAGAATGGATTTCACTTCGTCGCGTATCCGCTCCGGTGACGCGTACAGCGCTGAAGGATCCAGGTTTCCCTGAATGGCAACCTTGTCCCCAACCAGCCTTCGCACATCACCGATATCCATCATCCAATCCACACCAACCACATCAGCCCCAATGTCGGCGATATCCTTGAGCGAGTTGTGGGCACCCTTGGAGAATACAATGAGTGGTGCTCCATTCCGTTGCATACCGGAAATTATGTCGAACATCGGATCGAGCGAGAACCTCCTGTAATGATCGGGCGAGAGTGTCCCACCCCAGGTGTCAAACACCTGTACCGCATCCGCTCCGGCCGCAAGCTGGGCCTCAAGGTACAAGCGCACTGCGATCGTCAGTTTGTCGAGCAAGGCGCGTAACGTGTCCGGCTCATCAAGCATCATCTTCTTGATATGACGAAATTCTTTGCTACCCGATCCCTCCACCATGTACGTAGCAAGTGTCCAGGGGGATCCGGCGAATCCGATAACGGGAACTCTGCCAGCGAGCGATCTTTTCGTCATCTCGATTGCATCCATGACGTAGCGGAGATTTTTCTGAGGATCCGGGACCTTCAATGCATCGATCTGTTCTTTCGAGCGGATTGGATTGTGGAGAACAGGACCGCGGGACTCCACCATCTCAAGCTTCATCCCCATCGCTTCAGGAATAACCAGAATGTCCGAGAAGATGATGGCAGCGTCAACTCCAACGATATCGACCGGCTGAATGGTTATCTCCGAGGCCAGCTCCGGGGTTTTGCACATCGTGAGAAAATCATTCTTCGCCCGCACCGCCCTGTATTCAGGCAGATAGCGTCCTGCCTGGCGCATCATCCAGACCGGAGTGCGTTCGACATGTTGTCGCTTGCATGCGCGAAGGAATAGGTCATTCATTATCATTGTCAATCGAAATGATCTGCGATTGCTTCAACCAGCCCACGTACTGTGGATGTCGTTGCTATAATGTCCACATGAAGCCCGAGGCTACGGACTGCTTCGGCGGTCGATGGTCCGATGACGGCAATTTTTGTGCGCTCGTGAATATGGGCAATCTCCTCTTGCGGAAATACTTTCACGAAGTTCTGCGCAGCGGAGGGACTTGCAAAAGTCACAACGTCAATCTGACCGGCGGAGAGCTGGCGTATGATTTCCTCAGACCTACTCCCGTCGGCTTCCGCCGTTTTATACACAACGACAGGATCGACAACAGCCCCGAGCTGGTTCAGCTTCTCAACGACTTCTATCCTTGACAGATTACCTAGCGGGAACAGGAATCTGTTCTTTTGAACTCTCGCTGCTGTGAAATATTTCGCAAGCGACGCAGCGGAATATCGGTCCGGAACAAATGAAACCTGGACCCCGCGTCGTTCAA
>CAYPVN010000090.1:0-3054 GCA_964414155.1 uncultured Chitinophagales bacterium | reverse complement strand
GACGCAGCGGAATATCGGTCCGGAACAAATGAAACCTGGACCCCGCGTCGTTCAACCTCGTTTTTTGTCTTCTCTCCTACCGCGTACACCGTCAAGTGTCCGAACAGTTCGGTATTCATGCCACGCGCTTTGCTTCGCTCAAAGAATTTCTCAACGCCGTTCGTGCTCGTGAAGATTAAACCATCATATGTACCAATCGTCGCAAGGGCCCTGTCACAATCCGCCCATGAATCAGGATCCGTTATCATAATGGTGGGAAAGGCAACAACTCTTCCCCCCCTTCTTTCCACCTCCGCGATGAACTCAGAGGACTGTTCAACCTGCCGTGTGACCAGTATTGTCTTGTTCTTGAGCCCCATCAGTGTGCGGGCTATACGCCTAACTGTTCAGAAACCAGCCGAGGTGTTTGGTCGCGAATCTGTCGAAGGATGGCATTGGCGCCACTGCTCAATAAGGTTCGCGCGAGGTTTTTGCCAAGCGTTTCCGCCTCACCAACACTTCCGTGGATCTTCCCCCGGACAATTGTCCGTCCATCAACCGAGCCGACAATCGCATCAAGAAAAAGTGTTTCGCGGTCACCATCCGTTTCTATTCTTGCGTAAGTCCCTATGGGAACCTGACAACCTCCTTGAAGCGTCCGAAGAAGCGCCCTCTCTGCAAGGACAGCCTGAGCGGTCTGAACGTGGTGCAGCACGGAGATTATGTCGTCAATCTTCTTGTCCCCCACACGCATTTCGACTGCAAGGGCTCCCTGGCCAACAGCGGGGAGCAGCATACCTGCCGAAATTGTTTCGCCGATGCGTTCTTCCCAACCCAACCGTGCGAGCCCTGCACGGGCGAGAATCATACCGGACCAGTCGGATTTTCCGAGCTTCTCCAACCGCGTATTCAGATTGCCGCGAATATCAACGATCTCAAAGTCAGGACGGAGATTGAGCAACTGGCATCTTCTCCGAAGACTTCCCGTGGCAATCTTCGCCCGGGGCGGCTGGCCGAGAAGATTACGCTTCTGATTTTGCGGATGTGGAATGAAGACATCCCGAACGTCCTCACGCTTGCAAACTGCGCCAATAGTCAGTCCGTCCGGCAACTCGGTGGGGAGATCTTTCAGACTGTGGACGGCGATATCGATTTTCCCATCCAGCAATGCCTGCTCGATCTCACGCGTGAAGAGGCCCTTATCCCCGATCTTCGACAGCGGGGAATCAAGGATCTTGTCTCCCTTCGTCTTGATGATTTGAATGACGACATCAAGGTTCTCAAATCGTTTCCGAAGCTCACCTTGCACCCATTTCGCCTGCCATAGAGCAAGCTCGCTTCCTCTGCTGCCGATCCGTATCTGATCACTCATTATTCCCCGCCTTGCCATCGCGTCGGATGCCGAACAGCTCCCGTAGCGCATTGATACGAAGAGCTGTCTCCTTCCCTCCGCTGCCATTCTCGGCGCCATGTTTCAGCGTTGTCACCGGTTGATGGAGGATCTTGTTCACGATGCGCTTCGTGATAACATCGAGCAGCTCCCTGTCCTCGGGCGCAAAACGGTTGACGTTCTTTTCCACCTCATCGTGCCGGATGGATTCAAGCGCTTCACGCAGATCGTGGATCGTCGGCCCTACCTGAAGCGAATTATACCAACGGAAAAACTCCACCATCTCTTCCCGAATAACCCTGGTTACCCGCGGTATCTCGGCCTTTCGCTTTTCAAGGTTCTTGTCAACGATTGCATGCAGCGAGTCCATGTCGTAAAGAAAGACATTATCGATTTTTCTCGATGCCGGATTGACATTGCGCGGCACTCCGATATCGATAATGAACAAGGGATTGTTGGATCGCTGTTTCATCACTTTCTGGACGTCATCCGGTTGTACGATGTACGAGGGACTATTGATCGACGAAATGACGATATCTACGGTGCGCAATGCCTCCACCATATCCTGATAATCGACGACCGAACCGCCCAAGCTTGCAACGAGTGCCTCCGCCTTCTCCCGCGTGCGATTTGCAATCTTTATCTGACCGATACCTTTGCCGAGAAGATGTTTCATTGTCAGCTCTCCCGTCTCCCCGGCACCTATAAGCAAGACCGACTTGCTTGCAAAGTCGGCAAAAATCTTGCTCGCAAGCTCTACGGCCGCGTAACTGATGGAGACGGCCCCTTCGCAAATAGATGTCTCCGTTCGGGTTCTCTTGCCCACATGCAAAGCCGACTGCATAAGACGGTTCATCACAGAACCTGTCGCATCCATTTCCATGGAGAGATTAAATGATTCCTTTACCTGAGAGAGGATCTGAATGTCGCCAATCACCATCGAATCGAGGCCGGCAGCAACTTTGAACAGATGATTTACCGCACCACCTCCAAATGTTCCGACAAAATGCTCGGGCTGAACAGTATCCTTCACACCCTTGAAGTCGATCAGAAACTTCCGGAGCATTGCATCCTCAACTTGAACCTGTGGAGTCAATCCGTACAATTCAGTCCTATTGCAAGTCGACACTAACACACATTCGGCGAAGAAGCGCTCCTTGAGCTGTTTCAGCGCCTCCCGTATCTCCTCTGCTGAAAGCCACATCCTCTCCCGGATTTCAAGAGGTGCTGAATGATGACTGATGCCTATGGACAGAAGGTTCATGACACGCTTCGAGATTCCTAATGGAAACTGTGGAACCCACTCATGTAAAGATTGATGACTGTCATCGAAAGAAAAACAAAACCAAATCCGACAATGGCAATGATCATTGTCCTGCGTCCCTGCCAGCCGAACTTGCGTTTGGCGCTCAGGCCGATTGCATACAGAGCCCAGATGAACAATGTCCCGATCAGTTTCGGATCCCAGTACGAGAAATCCTCAAACGCCTTCGGCAGCCAGACCAGACCGATCAGAATTGCAACGCTCAACATCCAGAAACCAAACAGCTCAGCCTTATGACTCATCTTCTCCAGCATCTCAAGATTCGGAAGACGATTATAGATAAGACCGAACCGGGACGACTTGATTTCGTGATACATCATCAGGTACAAGAACCCGTACGCGGCAGACAAAGAGATCGCTG
>CAYPVN010000089.1:2650-7786 GCA_964414155.1 uncultured Chitinophagales bacterium | reverse complement strand
GAGGGATTCAACATTGGTGTGCGCATCATACCGTTTCTGGTTGCTATGCTCGTTGCAATCGGAATCTTCCGTGCAGGCGGGGCGATGGATATACTCACGACTCTCCTCTCTCCGATCACATCTCTTATCGGCATGCCGGCGGAGACCGTGCCGATGGCTTTCATGCGGCCTCTTTCTGGCAGCGGCGCGCTGGGCGTCATGTCTGAGATCATCAAGACACACGGACCCGATTCACTCATCGGACGCATGGTGAGTGTGATGATGGGAAGCGGTGAAACGACGTTCTACGTCCTGGCCGTGTACTTCGGATCGGTATCGGTCAGCAAAACGCGTCACGCAGTGCTGGCGGGAATTATTGCCGACATCGCGGGCATCCTTGCGTCGGTATGGCTGGTTAATCTTATTTTTGGATAATTGAGGCTGGCTCTCGGTATAAGAGCTTCTTGAACCTCTTGTATGCCGCATTTTCCCTTGCTTTTCAGAACGTCGATGTCTATATTTTTCCAGAATTGGCGCATCTCAGTACTCACGTATTTTCGACCTGATGCAACTCTCCTTATTGTTTCTCCCGGTATAGTGAAGTAATAATAGACCAATGGTCGATCCTCTCTCGCGGACCCGACTGCATGAAGCGAAGGACATGATTGAGCGAAGCGTTAAGCAGCAGCGACCTCAAGAGCGAAACGCGTAATGGGACTTTTGAATAAGCTTGTTGTCGCAACGCTGCCTGCTGTTCCACGCTCGCTTGTCCGCTATTTTGCAGGGCGTTACATTGCAGGAGAGACACTGGGAGACGCTGTCAACTGTGTCCGTCTGCTCAACAACGAAGGCGCTTGTGCCACGCTGGATGTCCTCGGTGAGGATATCACCTCGAAGGAAGAGGCGGTTATATCACGCAATCAGTCGATTGAAGTGTTGCACGCAATCGAACGGGAGAAACTTGATTCCAATCTTTCCATCAAACTGACCTCTCTCGGTTTAAAACTGAACACGGACTGGTGCGCTGAGAACACGCGGGAGATTCTGAAAGTGGCCGCCCGGTACGGGAGCTTTGTTCGATTTGATATGGAGGATTCCAGCTGTACCAGCGACACGATCGCCATTTTTGAGAAGTTGCAGAAAGAGTTTTCCCGAGTCGGCATTGTTCTTCAGGCCTACATGCGCCGCTCGGAAGAAGACGTGAGGCGGTTGACGAAGAACCGGACGAATTTCCGTCTCTGCAAAGGGATATATAAAGAGCCGCCCGAGATCGCGTTTCAGGGAAGAGCGGAGGTGCAGGAGAACTATTTGCGTCTCCTCAGGCTCATGCTGGAGAAAAAGAGCTACGTCGCGATTGCTACACATGATACCGTTCTCATTGACGGTGCATACGCACTCATCAAGGAATTGGGCCTGAGGCGCGACGAGCACGAGTTTCAAATGCTGCTGGGCGTTCGTCCCGAACTCCGCCGCAGATTGTTGCGCGATGGGCACAAGGTGCGACTCTATGTCCCGTTCGGGGCGCACTGGTACGGGTATTCGACGCGAAGGTTCAGGGAAAATCCGGAGATTGCCGGGTATGTGTTCAAGGCCCTCTTTACCAGAAATGTTTAGATAAACCAGCCCACTGCTCAATCGTTTCCATCTCACTATACAAAAGGAGTGCTCATGGCTGAAGAAAACAACAAACCGGCATCGACGTTCAAACCGTTCATTAGTGCCGAGACGATCATACCGGAATTCTCCGGCAGGGCAATTGTGCTCGGTGCAATCTTCGGGCTGATTTTCGGCGCTGCGACGGTCTACCTCGCATTGCGCGCGGGGCTTACGGTTTCCGCTTCAATTCCGATCGCTGTGTTGGCGATAGCGGTCTTCAAGAAACTCGGCAAATCGACCATTCTCGAAAACAACATCGTACAGACGATCGGCTCGGCGGGCGAATCCATTGCAGCCGGTGTGGCCTTTACATTCCCGGCGCTGATCTTCCTGACCGGCGGTGAGGAGTACTTCACCTACATCAATATCCTGACACTCGCTTTCGTCGGTGGAATCCTTGGTGTGCTCTTCATGGTACCGTTGCGGCGTTCCCTGATCGTCAAAGAGCACGCCGTTCTGCCGTACCCTGAAGGAACCGCGTGCGCCGACGTCCTTATTGCTGGTGAAAAGGGTGGCTCGATGGCGAGGCGTCTCTTTGCAGGACTCGGAGTTGCGGTTGCATACAAGACATTGATGAGCGTCCTTGGGCTCTGGAAGGATGTTCCGGGATATACAACGGCGCGGGGCTCGGCCTACCCGAACGCCAACGTCAGCGCAGAGATTACGCCTGAATATCTTGGTGTTGGGTATATCATAGGGCCCAAAATCGCCGGTGTACTGGTTGCCGGTGGTGTGCTCTCGTACCTTGTCCTCATCCCGTTGATTTCATTCATCGGAGATTCGTTGCCAACGATCCTGAAACCCGCCGGCCAGCTCATTAAAGATATGTCACCATCTCAGATTCGCGGGGGATATGTCCGCTTTATAGGGGCAGGCGCCGTCGCGGCTGGAGGTCTGATTACACTGATCAAGACATTGCCGACAATCGTTTCGGCGTTCAAGGATAGTTTCAAGAGCATGCAGGACACGAAAACTGGTATAAAGCCCTCCCGCACCGAGCATGATATTCCAATCTCGTACGTCGTGATTGGTTCGCTGGTCCTTATTCTTATCATCGCAGTCCTTCCGCAAATCCCCGGCACATTTCCCGGCACGCTGTTGATGGGTTTACTGGTTGTGATTTTTGGATTCTTCTTCGTGACAGTGAGTTCCCGCATCGTCGGCATCATCGGGACATCCAACAACCCGATCTCCGGAATGACGATTGCGACGTTGATGGCGACATGTCTTATCTTTGTCAGCCTCGGCTGGACGGGCGATGTCTACCAATCCGTTGCGCTGGTGGTCGGGGGAATTGTCTGTATAGCGGCTGCGAACGCAGGCGCCACCAGTCAGGATTTGAAAACAGGGTACATCGTCGGGGCAACGCCGATCTACCAGCAAATCGGTCTCGTGATCGGTGTGCTCGTGTCAACCTTCGTCATCGGTCTGACACTGCAATGGATCGACAACTCGATGGCCTATCAGGGAATTCCACACGCGATCGGAACAGAAAAATACGCAGCACCGCAGGCGACGCTAATGGCAACGATTATCAAGGGATTGCTCGCGCAGGATTTGCCCTGGGCGCTGGTCTTCATCGGCATGGCAATTTCGGTAGTTGTTGAACTCTGCGGCATCCGCTCACTCTCATTTGCAGTCGGTGTATATCTTCCTCTTTCCACAACGCTCCCGATCTTTGTCGGTGGCGCTTTCAAGGGCATCATCGACAAGATGCAGGGTGTCAAGGGTGAATCAGAGGTCAGCTCCGGGATGCTCTATAGTACAGGCCTTGTCGCCGGTGGTTCATTGACGGGTGTGCTCATTGCTGTCCTCAGTGGGATTACGTTCCTGACGGTCGTGGGTGGGACGGAGAAAGAGGTCTCCGTTTCGGAGTACTTGCTTGACGCAGTGGGAATCCACGGATGGGAAAGCCTTGGAGCCTCCGCCGATCTCATTGGCGCGGCCTTGTTTGGCGTGTTGTGCCTGTTGCTCTACAGGACGGCAATGAAGAAGGATTGACACATCACGGGAAATGATGGAGAAAGGAATTCTTGATGTCATCCGCAATTGAAGGACTGAAGCCCCCGCTCGTCTGGAAGTACTTTGCGGAGATTGCACAAATCCCCCGCTGCTCCAAGAACGAGGCGGCCATGACGAAGTACGTGCTGGAAACAGCGCGACGAGTGGGGCTTCAGGCGAAGGCTGACAAGTTTGGGAATGTGGTTGTGAAGAAGCCGGCTTCCGCGGGTAAGGAGGGGGCTCGCAGCGTTGCCCTGCAAGGGCATCTCGACATGGTCTGTGAAAAGAACAAAGAAAAAGTGCACGACTTCTCCAAGGACCCGATCGAGATTGTACGGAAGGGGAACGTGCTGATGGCGAACGGGACGACGCTCGGCGCGGATAATGGCATTGCCGTCGCAACGAACCTTGCCGTCATGGAGGATCGATCACTTGAACACGGTCCCCTGGAATTTCTTTTTACCGTCGATGAAGAAACAGGGCTCACCGGCGCAAGTAACTTGAGCAGCAATTTTCTCGATAGCAAGATACTGCTGAACCTCGATTCGGAGGAGGAAGGCGCGTTGTATGTCGGCTGCTCGGGCGGCAAGGATACGTTTGCACTATGGAAAGCCGATTTCAAAAAGCCTCCGGCGAGTACTATTCCCGTTGAGGTGAAGGTCACGGGCTTGCGTGGTGGACATTCGGGGCTTGAGATTGACAAAGGCCGCGGCAATGCCATTAAGATCATGAACAGAGTCATCCTTATCCTTTCAAGGTTTGGAGCAAGACTATCGAGCATTGAGGGTGGGAATAAATACAATGCGATTCCGCGCGAATGCGAGGCGGTGCTGTTCATTCCAAAGAGGAACCTCGCCAAAGTGACCGCTGCCGTGGGAAAGTTTTCCCCGATTGCAAAAAGTGAGCTCGCCACAGTCGATCCTGACCTGCTCATCAGCATGCATACGATGAAGAATGTGAAGAAGGGGAGGGTCATCAGGAAGGGACTGCAACGAAAGCTGTGTCAGGCCATCGCCGCGCTTCCGCATGGCGTCATCAAAATGAGTGCGGACATTCCCGGACTCGTGGAAACATCCACGAACGTTGCCGTTATCAAGATGGAGAAGAAGTCGATCAGGATGGTGACGAGCCAGCGCAGTTCCGTGACCTCGGAACTTGCGGAGATGGTTCACTCAGTATCTTCGATCTTCGAACTCGGCGGTGCCGAGGTCGAGAACACCGACGGCTACCCGGGCTGGAAACCGAATCTTGACTCGCCCATTCTGAAAGTTGCGAAGACAACGTACCAATCTCTCTATGGCAAAGAGCCTGCCGTCAAGGCGATACATGCCGGCCTCGAGTGCGGCATTATTGGTGAGAGGTTGCCGGGAATGGACATGGTGTCCTTCGGGCCAACACTGGAAGGTGTGCACTCACCCGATGAGAAGATTTTCATTGATACGGTGGAGAAGTTCTGGGATTTCCTCCTCGGGATTCTGAAGAATGTGAACTGAATTTGCC
>CAYPVN010000089.1:0-2550 GCA_964414155.1 uncultured Chitinophagales bacterium | reverse complement strand
GAGAAGTTCTGGGATTTCCTCCTCGGGATTCTGAAGAATGTGAACTGAATTTGCCTGAACCAATCCTTCACCATGCAGCAGGCACGAAACAATTCGTGCCTGTCATGTTTCTGTTGCTCCCTGCGTTGATAATTCAATAGATTTTCTTATCTTTTTCCAACCCAACCACAACCTGAGTCCATCAATGCACGATTCAACTCCAGGCACAACGGGTTCGAGCAAGACTTTCACTCCATATATTCCTCCGGAAAGAACCGTCCTTGAACTGACCGCTCGTGGACTCATACTGGGTGCCGTGCTTGGCATTCTCTTCGGAGCGGCCTCTGTTTATCTGGGATTGCGAGTCGGACTTACGACCTCGGCGTCAATCCCCATTGCGGTCATGGCGATTACAATTTTGAAGAAAATGAGGGGCAACACCGTTCTCGAAAACAATATAGTTCAAACCGTCGGCTCGGCAGGTGAGTCGATTGCCGCCGCAGTGGTTTTCACTATCCCGGCGCTCATCTTCCTTGGCTTCCCACTTAGAACATCCATCACACTCTTGATAGCTCTCACCGGCGGTGTCCTCGGCGTGTTGATGATGATTCCTCTGCGCCGCTACCTGATTGTGAAGGAACATGAAACGCTCAGGTTCCCGGAAGGAACTGCTTGTGCAGAGATCATCAAAGCGGGTGAGGTGGGTGGGACATCGGCAAAGAAGATTTTCCAGGGTATCGGCCTCGGCGCGCTGTGGAAGGGATTGCCGACACTGTTTGGTTTCTGGAAACCATCGGTGGGGACAGATTTCAAATTCTATTCTGGTTCTTCCGTTGCGATGGATGTTGCTCCCGAGCTGATGGGCGTTGGATACATCATTGGCTACCGGACTGCCTTGATCATGGCAGGCGGCGGCATCATGGCGTCGTTCATCATTTCTCCGATCATTGCCTTCATCGGGTCCGTCGCCACACAGCCGATCTACCCGGGCACAATCCCGATTACTGAAATGAGCAACGTGGACATCTGGCGTAACTACATCAAGTACATGGGTGCCGGTGCAGTGGCAACCGGTGGAATCATCGGGCTTTTCAGGGCTGGACCGGCAATCTGGGACTCACTGCGGGCGTCGGTGAGGCAGCTTGCAAGCGAACGATCGAATGGTGCAGGACGAGGGGCAGTGTTAAGAACTGAACGAGATACTCCGATTACCGTTGTCGGCCTCGGTTCTCTGGCGCTCGTCATCTTTATCTGGGCAATGCCGGTGTTTCGTGTGAACGTTCTTGGCGCATTGTTGATTGTGGTGTTTGGCTTCTTGTTCTCTGTAGTATCGGCGCGCATCACAGGAATTGTCGGCTCGTCGTCGAGTCCGCTTTCGGGAATGACTATCGCAGTGCTGATGGGAACGTGTCTTATCTTCCTGGCTGTCGGTTGGACGGGTCAGGAGTACACCTACCTCGCTCTTGTCATCGGTGCGACGGTGTGCATCGCAATCAGCAATGCCGGGACAACTGCCCAGGATCTGAAGACAGGCCACCTGCTTGGCGCCACACCCAGCTCCCAGCAGCTAGCCATGCTGATTGGCGTAGTGACGTCCGCTGCGGTTGTTGGCGTTACAATGCTGCTGCTCAATGAGAGTCAGGCAAAGGAGATTCCGCTTGAGAAACAATTCTCCCCTCCTGCAGTCTCATTGCAAAGAGCAGAGGAGATGCAAGGACGGGACGGCAAGACGTATCTCCTGGCGAAGGTTGTGGGTGAACAAGGTGTCGAACCTGGCAACTATCTTGTCGATCCACAAACAAAGCTGGCAGTTCTCAGGCGTGAAGACGGCATTGGCGGTCGAGAGCTTGCCGCGCCTCAATCGAACCTCATGGCCGTGTTGATCGGTGGTTTGCTTGAGCAACGGCTGCCGTGGGGGCTTATCATGATCGGTGCGTGTCTGGCCTTTTTCATGGAGCTGATCGGTCTTCATGCGCTTACCTTTGCCGTGGGCTTCTATCTCCCATTGTCATCGACGCTCCCGATTTTTGTCGGCGGCATCGTGCGCAAGATTGCGGACAAACGATA
The DNA here is from genome assembly GCA_964414155.1 of uncultured Chitinophagales bacterium. GTDB lineage: Bacteria > Bacteroidota > Ignavibacteria > UBA10030 > UBA6906 > CAYPVN01. The sequence goes on along the minus strand of CAYPVN010000089.1, from coordinate 504 downwards.
TAACCGGCACCTGGATTCAGCCGAAGAGAGTGAAGGCACTCTGCTCTCATCGGGCTTAATTGCCGGAGGCGCCCTTCTTGGTGTCGCGGGGGCGTTCCTCAATTTCATCCCGAACTTTGTGGACGACGCAACCGGCCTCCCGTTGCAGATTGCCGTCGGGTTCAATTACCTCCGCTTCCTGTGGGATGCCGATTGGATTGCGGTCATTCTCTTTGGCGTTCTGGGCTGGCTTCTATTCCGGGGGGCCGCAGATCGCAAGCCCGTATGATGACGGATAAATTTCGAATGCCGCACTATCGTACGGGGCAGTGTGTTCCTTTCTTCGTCCTTATCGGCATGCCACTCAGGCCGCTTGCACGGGAAATGAGTTAGCAGTTCTCCACATGAGCAGTATTCCTCGGAAGCACGACACACCCGGGCTTCTGCATTGTTTCTTCCCCTAATTCTTCTATCTTCTTCCAAAGTCTTTCTCTCATCGTTACACCAATCAGGGCCTACACATGA
>CAYPVN010000088.1:0-7789 GCA_964414155.1 uncultured Chitinophagales bacterium | reverse complement strand
TCGCACGCGTGGAAAGCTCCGGCTGCATCGTGAGTGAGGATCGATCGTTCCTGCAACAGGTGTCGTAGGGGTGTGCGTCGACATGAAAATAAAGCCCATGTTGTCAGTAATCGGCCCGATGATCTTACTTTGGTTTGTTTTACTGCACATACCCAGTGCGATTGTCGCTCAAATTTCCATCAACAATCCATCCTCTCAGGCACAATCAGCAAAACCTGAAGTATTCGCAGCAGGCGTTGTGTCAGGTCCCTTGAATGAGGCCTTGCCAGTCTTTACTCCCGATGGCAGGACAGTTTACTTTTGCAGAAGCAATTCATCTTTTGCTACTATCCAGAGTGTATTAGTTTACTCATTTCACCTTCAGACATGCCGACGAAGAACCTAAACCCAATATTCGGTGTGACAGGTTGGAATTTGGCGGCTTAGCAAGAAAAAGGAGATTAACATGGTAAACAGAATCGTAATCACGGCGATGGCAATCGTCCTCACGTTGATGATTTTTGTCGGCCGGGGCCCTGCGACCGAAAACATCAACAAAACCAAAGCGAACAAGCCTGCGCCAGATACATCGAAAGCCAAACTCCAAGAAACTGCCACGCAACGGGATGGTCAACACGATTTTGACTTCGAGATTGGTACATGGAAAACTCACATATCGCGGCTCCTGCATCCCCTAACCGGCTCCACTAGTTGGGTCGAATATGAGGGTATCACCGTTGTCCGAAAGGTTTGGAATGGCCGCGCCAATCTGGTGGAGCTCGTGGCGGATGGCCCGGCAGGTCACTTTGAAGGTCTGAGTCTACGTCTATACAACCCCCAATCCCACCAGTGGAGCCTCAATTTTTCCGGCAGCACTTCCGGTAGAATGAGCATACCCACGATCGGTGACTTCAAAAATGGCCGTGGCGAATTTTTCGACCAGGAAACACTTAATGATCGGGCCATCTTTGTTCGATTTGTAATCTTGGACGTTACTCCCAATTCTTGCCGTTTTGAACAGGCATTCTCGGATGATGGGGGCAAGACCTGGGAAGTAAACTGGATCGCGACAGACACACGGGTGAAAGATTAATCTGACAAAGCCCATTGAATTCCAATAGGGCCGAAAGCGCCCGGCTATTCGCATGTGGTTTAGCGGAAATGGACGATGAAGCAGGACGAACTTGAACGGCGCCGGAGTAGTGCGAGGTTCAAATTCCTTGCACCAATGCTCAAAGAAAAGTTCTGAAGTATGTTCATACATTTTCATCATGATCAGCTTTCCAACAAACGACAAACAACAAATAAATAATTATGACCCAAGGAACAGATTCGCCGCCCAAATGGATACTTATTGTATCCTCACTTTTTGCATTATTAGGACTCACGGTAAGTTCTTTGTTGGTTTTTGCACCGCAAGCAGTATTAGAAACCGTCGACCTTAACGCGAAGGGCGTTTCCTATCTTATTTATATGTGGGCAGCCCGACAATTTGCACTTGGATTTATCTTTGGGTTTGCAACATTCAAAAAATCAAGGTCCATGCTGACGATTGCTTACATTTTCTTTTTAGTCATGAATATCGCAGACGTATTTGTTGGTATTTCTCAGAAAGACAATTCTCTCATCGTCGGGGCATCTGTGGCGTGTATCGTTGCTTCCGCGATGCTTTACGCGTTAAGGAAGAGCAGGCAAGTATCCCTGTAATTCATGAATCATTCACAAAAATCATCGTGAGGTTGCTTCGGGTATCATGAACCATCGACCGGCTTCAGTCGCCATCGTCAGTTGGATATTCATCGCGTTTGGCGGCATTGAGTTGTCGAGGAGTTTTCTCGCACTGAAGGACGCGGCAGCCGGCCTGCGTATTGCGGAGTTGATGTCGCAGGATCCATATCACCATGGATTTATTTATGTCGTACAAGCCCTCGCAGTGGTTGGCGGCGTGTTCACGCTTCGTGGCCGCAACTGGGCTCGCTGGCTTCTTGTCGTTTGGGTGGCTTTCCACGTTGGGCTTGGTGTTTTGCACTCGGCATTTAGCTCGTTGGTGCACAGTGTGTTGGCCGCTGGAGTCGTCTATTTTCTTTTTCGCCCGGCGGCGAGGTTGTATTTTCAAAGCGCAACGGCGGAGCCGCCACAGATTTCAAAGTCAGATGATGACCCGTTGCTTTAATAAGATTGCTGAGACAGCAAAACTGCATTGATAGGAGTTCATCATGAGGCAGGTTTTTATTGACAAATTTGTTGTCCCCAAAAATGGTGTTGACGAATTCGTTCAAAGAATGAATTCCAATATGGGTTTCATCAAGGCACTTCCTGGGTTGATAGAAAATGCGGCTTTTGAACGAACCGATGAGATCGGAAATGAAGTCGTTATAACCGTCGCTGTTTGGGAAAGCGAAGATGCTTTGAAGAAGGCCAAAGAAGCTGTTCAAACCGAGTATAAGAGAGTGGGATTTAACCCCACAGAAATGTTTGCACGCCTGAATATTATAGTCGACCGCGGTATTTATAGGCAGATGGACCTACGAAAGTAGTTACAGCATGTAACAATGGATCCTCAGTTGCAGAGGCAACGTGAGCCTTTTTCTCAATTTAAGAGTCACTTGGTACAAAGTGCCGCATGTCAACGAATGCATAACAACTGCTTACATCTTCTTTTTAGTTATGAATACCGGAGACGTGTTGATTGGTATTTCTCAAAAAGACAATCTTGCTCGACGTAATCCTCAAGCGCTTCGACGCCCCTGATGAGGTACGGCAGTTCACGCGCGGCCGGTTTGAGCTCGTGACCATCGGTGGCCTGACGATCGGTCGCGCGACATACGAGCCCGGTCGGCGGTGGTGTATTTTCGAGGCACAACAGCAGAGCCACCACAGATTTCAAAGTCCAGATGATCGCCCGGACGATGACAAAGCAATATAGCCATGAAGTGGGACCGTGGGGTACGTCGCTTTCGATTCTTTCTGAAAGACTCCCCTAATTGAGACTCCTGTGAAGCCAGAATAAAAATGCGATTGTCAATGTCTCTAAGTAAGGTGGGCTACGAATACTCTCAGATTGTACTGTATCCGCTAAACAATGATCCTTTCACACACATTCAAGGAGGATTCATGAACGAGCAATTAGATCATTATTCAGCCAAACTCAGCTACGAAATGGATTCGTCTGATCTCGACGCAGCACTTAAGGGACAGCAAAACATTGTTGTTATTGATGCGCGTTCCCCACAAGCTTTCGAGAGGGAACATATTCCTGGTGCCATCAATATTCCTCACCGTTCGATGAGCCCTGAAACGACAAGACACTTTGATAAGAGCGCGCTTCTCGTGACGTATTGTGACGGAATTGGCTGCAATGCGTCTACAAGAGGGGCTATAAACATGGTAAAGCTGGGTTTCCAGGTGAAGGAACTTATCGGAGGGCTTGACTGGTGGAAACGAGATGGCTATGCGACGCATGGACTCGTCAGCAGTGAGTCCGCCGAAGTTGTTTGTGGGTGCAATTGAACTGACTTCGAAGATTCCGTCTTTCTATGAGCATAACAAAACTGAACAAACCGAGTTTTTCCCCAGAGCCTCGAATTGTTGTTCATTACAAAACGGGAAGGCGTTGTCTTCAAGGCCTTCGGAAAGTAGGCACCGTATGAAACATACCATTTCTCCAAAACCGTACCTCACTGCATATTTTGTTCTAGTTGTGTCAATATTATCTCCCACTCTCTACGGACAACCGATGACAAAGGCCATGAACGAGAATATCGCAGCGCTCAAAAAGCTGAATGCTCAATTCATCAAAAACTACGTCACGCAGGACACCGTCAGCCACAATCGGATCATCCACAAAGATTTTGTCTGCATCCAAAATTCGGGCGAAATCATGGGGCGGGAGGAATATATGAGAGATTGGGCCCATTCATATGGAGAGAGCGGCTTCACATCCTTTGAATATGTGGACGAGCATATCCGTTTGTTTGGTACTGTGGCATTGGTGAGGTCGAAAACGATTTGGTCGAAGGTGGTCGAGGGCAAGACCCTGCGTGGCAGTTCGATTTATACCGATACCTATGTTAAAGAGAATGGAAGATGGTGGTGTGTGCAAGCTCAGATTACACCGATTAAATGACCACCATCGAATGAAAATCGGACCATAGGAATCATTCAAGTGAAAAAAATGATCAAGGGAGTATTCCTGGCAGGCCTGGTGGAAAGTATATTGATTGCCGCCGGCACGACTCTCAAGTACGTAATTTCGGGCGGTAAAGACCCGGCAAGATTACTCAACTTTGTCGCGAGCGGAATCTTTGGGGAAGCAGCTTTTCAAGGGGGATCGACAATGGCCGCGTTGGGCCTGATGTTTCACGTGGCCGTATCCATGGTCTGGGCCATAGCATTTTTTCTTCTGGCATCGAGAATGGCACTTCCTTCCAAAAACTGGCTGCTTGCAGGAATAGATTACGGGGTTGTGATATGGATTGGAATGGCACTCGTTGTTTTACCCTTAAGCAAAGCGCCCCCTATTCCATTTGATATTCTTGATGCAACGGTTGATGTTATTATTATCATACTCTGCGCTGGTCTACCGATTTCTTTTTTAGCCCAGAAATACAATCGAAGAAATGCTGGCACATGAACGGAATCATTGAGATCAGGTCGTACAACCTGAAGCCGGGAGCCCGAGCAGCCTTCCACAAGCTTATGACCGAGAAAGCAATTCCTATGTTGAAGCGACGGAAGGTGGACGTCGTGACGTTCGGACCATCACTGCACGATGACGGTTCTTACTTTTTGATCCGCGCCTTCGATGATTTGAAAGACCGCGAACGAAGTGAAGATGCGTTCTATGGAAGTGTAGAATGGAGAACGGGACCACGGGAAGCGATTCTGTCTCTTATTACTAATTACACTACGATCGTGATTGAGGCAGATTCCATATTTTTGAAAACATTGAGGAGCTTACGATGAATATTTCTCCAAGAATCTTCGTGATTGGATGTTGTTTTCTCGTTCTATTGCTCGTACCTCATCTCTCCCCAGGGCAAACCATGAAAGATGACATTGACTCGCTGAGCCAGCTCAATGCCCGATTCATCAAAAACTTTATTACGCAGGACACCATCAGTCACAATCAAATCATACACAAAGATTTCATTTGCATTCAAGGTTCAGGTCAGATCATAGAACGGGATGAATACATGCGAGGTTGGGCACAGTCGTACCAGAAGGGTGGATATACATCATTCGGATATGCTGATGAGAACATACGTGTGTTCGGAAGCATGGCACTTGTACGCTCGAGAACCATCTACACCAAGGTTGTCGATGGCAAAACGATAACTGGAGGTTCGGTTTACATTGATACCTATATCAAAGAGAATGGAAGATGGTGGTGTGTGCAAGCTCAAATAACTCGCGTCGGGTGACGCCTAACGGGCAACTCATTGAACACTACCTCAACAAAAAAGAAAGTACCTATGGGCATAAACGCGCGTGTATTGTGAGTAGCGAATTAGTCACGACTTCTGGGACGGGGAACACCGCCAGTCTAAAAAAAGCGATCAAGTTGCGCCACGCAGTTGCCCTCTATATAAGCTCGGTTCTGGGATCGGGGGTGCTGGTTCTGCCTGGGCTTGCGGCACAGCTTGCAGGGCCGGCATCACTCGTTGCGTGGGTAATCTTATCTCTTGCCAGTTATCCGTTCGCATACACATTCGCGTCACTTTCGTCCCGCAACCCGGAGTCCGGAGGCATTTATGCTTTCGCAAAAGAGAGTTTTGGACTGCCCGCCGCTGTCGTCACGGGCTGGTTGTTCGCCTTCTGGTATATTACCGGCGGTCCGGCGGCGACATTGATTGCTGCCTCCTACCTCGCGTTCGCATTTCCCATGAGCAGACTTGGAGTCTTTGTTGTCGCAGGATGCGTGATCTTCATGGCATTTTTTATCAATTACAGAGGCATTGTTTTCAGCAACAGAATCCAGTTGGCAGTTATCGTCTCCATTGTAGTTTTGCTTCTTAGTGCGGTGGTTTTGTCAATCGGTTTGATTGACGCGCGTAATTTTTCACCGTTTTTCCCAAACGGTCTTTTGCCGGTAGGTACAGCGGCGGCGCTTATTTTCTGGTCGTTTCTCGGATATGAAAATGTCTCAAACGTCGCCGAGGAGTTCGAGAATCCAAAACGTGATTTTCATCGCAGCATTGCTTTAAGTGTCCTCCTCATTAGTGGCTTGTACATTACAGTCGCGGTGGTCACTGTTGGTACCCAGGCGTACAAAGCAGGAGGAGGTGTGGCGCCTTTTGCCGCGATGTTCTCCAGTGTCATGGGAATGCACGGAGCTATTGGTACAGCGGTACTCGCAGTTATCATCATCTTTGCCACAGTGAACGCATATACGGCGGGCATGTCACGGGTTATCCTTGCCGTTGCAAGAGACAGAGGGTTGCCGAAGTGGTTGGATTTCGTCGATCGTAGAAACGGAACGCCAACGCGAGCCCTCATGATGCTCTCGGGGCTGTCGATGTGTATGTTGACCGTTTATTACTATTTCGATGTGAACCTTCAAACGGCTTTGCTCATCCCAAGCGGTTCAGCGGTCCTTATTTATATCGTTGGTTCAGCCGCGGGGATCAGACTCCTGAAGGAACGAGGGCTGAAACGTACATTACCGTGGATCTCTCTGGTGATCTCGATCGCAGTGCTCCCGTTTGTGGGAATTCTCGCACTCGCGTCGGTGCTGACGGGCCTCGTAGCCTTTGTCTATGCCAGAATGAGAACACGGAGTCGAATTCCTTGAGTTCAATTCCGCTGTTAAAGAATGGATTGTATTGTTGAATCAGGATCCGTTCGCCAGAAAATATTCGTTGTCCTGCCGGCTTTTAAAGGACACGGGAAGAATTGCAGAAATGCGATCTGGAAGAGGAAGAAGAGATGAAAAACATGCAACCCGTCTCGTTAGATCATATCACAATGAACGTGATCGAGACATCTCGCAATGGCGTTGTGAATAAAGACACCATATTTAATTTTGCCCAACGCACAAATATCGTCACAGCCGAATATCGCGGCGGAAAGATCGTGAAGGGGTTCCTCATTGGAGTAAATGAATATGGTCACCTTCGTTTCAGTTATTGTCAGCTGCAGACCGATGGGAAGCTTGACACTGGAACTTCATATTGTGATTTATCAATCACTGATAAAGGGAAAATCAGAATGAAGGAACATTTTGAATGGAGCTCCAGAGAGGGAGAGAATGGCATCAATATTTTTGAAGAACTATAAGCCGCCCAATCCCTATTTCTAGAATCGCAACGTTCCTTGCCTGCTCGTCGCAGCTCAACACAATAACATGAACAAGGACACTATGGTCAATGAAGAATTGGATCAAAACACTGCATGATAGTACTCAACTAATAAAGTAGGGACAAGGATTTGATGAAGCTAAACAGAAATTTATCGTTAGTAGGTCTGAAGGATCTTGGTACGCTGGAAGCCATTCAACGACTTAAACGGTCTGGGGTAGTAACTGGACAGCCTATGAAATATAATAAGCGTCCCACTCTTGCAAGCGGCAAGGTGTGCTACATCGAGATTCCGGCTGATGATATCAGTAGGTCAGCAACATTTTATAAAGAGGTTTTTGGTTGGAAGATCAGAACACGAGGCGACGGACAGATTGCTTTTGACGACACGGTGAATGAGGTAAGCGGCGTATGGGTTCTTGGTCGGAGACCAATGACAGAGGTTGGTTTGCTACTATACATCATGGTTGACAGAGTCGCCTCGACCGTCAACGCGGTGATTGCCCATGGAG
>CAYPVN010000087.1:5118-7804 GCA_964414155.1 uncultured Chitinophagales bacterium | reverse complement strand
AAGAAAATCCATTCACGATACGTCTGTCAAGCGTGCGCGTACGAATCGCCGCGGTGGATCGGGAAGTGCCCGAACTGTGAAGCGTGGAATAGCTTCGTGGAAGAGCTTGCCGTGCAGAGGTCACCGCGCAAGCAATCCGAGCTGATCAAGAACCTGTCTGCCCCTATTGCGATCAGCGACATCAAGGTTTCGCCTGAGCCGCGCACATCGACGCACCTAGCGGAGTTTGACCGAGTACTCGGAGGCGGTCTCGTGCCCGGCTCGGTCGTGCTGGTGGGTGGCGATCCGGGTATCGGCAAGTCCACGCTGATGATGCAGATGGCCTCCTCGCTGAAAGAGCTTGTCACACTGTATATTAGCGGTGAAGAATCGGTGAATCAAATCAAGCTTCGCTCGGAGCGACTTGATGCTTCGCCATCGAAGAATCTGTTTGTGTTGGCGGAAACCAACCTGCACATTATCGATGCGTTGATTAGAAAGACCGAGCCGGATGTTGTGATTGTTGACTCGATTCAGACGATGTTCCGCCCGGAACTCGAAAGCGCGCCCGGGACGGTGAGCCAGGTTCGTGAAGCAACCGGGGTCTTCATGCGCTTCGCGAAGGAACGGGACATACCGGTTTTTCTTGTTGGCCACGTTACCAAGGAGGGGGTTATCGCCGGCCCGAAGGTCATTGAACATATGGTGGACACTGTTCTGCAATTTGAGGGAGAGCAGCACCACGCGTATCGAATTCTCCGTGCGATCAAGAACCGGTTCGGCTCGACAAACGAAATTGGAATTTTTGAGATGACCGACCGTGGATTGCGCGAAGTGGCAAATCCTTCGGAGGTGTTCCTCTCCGAGCGAAAATCCGGAGTGTCTGGTTCAACGGTAGTTGCCAGCATGGAAGGGACGCGTCCCTTGTTGCTGGAGGTGCAGGCGCTTGTTGCACCGACGAGTTACGGCGTTCCTCAGCGATCTTCAACCGGGTTCGATCCGAAGCGACTACAGATGATCCTTGCTGTTCTGGAAAAACGCGTCGGCTTGCATGTTGGGCAGTACGATGTTTTCGTGAACGTTGCCGGGGGCGTTCGCGTTGATGAGCCGGCTGTCGATCTCGGCATGGCGTTGTCAGTCGTTTCGAGTTTGCGCAATGTGCCGGTCGATCCAAGTGCGGTTGTTGTCGGTGAGGTGGGACTTGGCGGTGAGATACGCACCATCAGCCAGATCGACAAACGGGTCGCTGAAGCGAAAAAGCTCGGCTTCAAACGAATCGTGGTGCCGCAAAGAAATGTGAAGAGTGTGCGAACCAACGGCGAAATGGAAGTCATCGAGGTCGAAACGGTCGACCAGGCGATCGATCAGCTTGTCGGCATCCACGCGTAAGATCCCCCAATTAAACATTCATCTCTCATGAGAACCCTTATAAAAGTCCGGTCCATTGTGACTATGGATCGAGATCGACGAATTGTGAATCAAGGTGGGATCATAATTCACGATTCGATCATTGAAAGGGTGATGACCGAAGGAGAAATACGATCCGCAGGGGAGTTTGATGGTGAAGTGGTGAACGTAACCAACATGACGGCGATTCCCGGCTTTATCCAAACACACCTCCATCTTTGTCAGACTCTTTTCCGAGGACTCGCGGACGATCTTGAGCTTCTGGACTGGCTCAAGCTGAGAATCTTTCCGCTTGAAGCTGCGCATAACGATGCGTCCATGCGGGCCTCGGCCATGGCTGGTCTTGCCGAACTCATCCGCTCGGGCACTACCACCATCATGGACATGGGGAGTGTCAACCATGAAGAGGAAGTCGTTCGGGCCATTGATGAGGCGGGCCTGCGGGCTTTTGTGGGAAAGGCAATGATGGATCAGAACGACATCTATCCTCGGCTACGAGAATCAACGAAGCAATCTGTCTCATCGACCCTTCACCAGGCAGAACGATGGCATAACTCCTCGGGCGGACGTATACGGTACGCGGTTGCACCCCGCTTTGTCCTCTCCTGTACGGACGAACTCCTGAGGGGCGCGTATGAGATGACACAGTCGTTTCCCGGAATGCTCTTTCATACTCACGCCGCCGAGAACCGGCACGAAATGGACGCGGTGAGGAAGCGGTGCAAGCTGGATAACGTGGAGTTCTTCGAATCGATAGGCATCTTACATTCCAATACCTGCCTTGCGCATTGTATCTGGCTGAATGATCGAGAAATGGATCTTCTCCATGATCGACGTGCAAAAGTCGCCCATTGTCCTTCATCCAATCTGAAACTCGGATCGGGAATTGCACGTGTTCCCGAGCTCCGTGCGAAAGGGATCATCGTTTCTCTCGGTGCCGACGGTGCGCCGTGCAACAATACGCTGAACATGTTCCAGGAGATGCGGCTTGCCGCTCTGATCCAGAAGCCGGCGCACGGCCCGACTGCGATGGATGCGCCTTCCGTGTTCGAGATGGCGACGCTCGGTGGGGCGCACGCGCTTGGATTGGAAAAAGAAACCGGCTCCATCGAAGTGGGAAAGAAAGCAGATATCGTACTTCTCGATCTTGACCGTCCCTGGAATCCCTCGACAACTAATGACGGCGACAACATCTACTCGACAATTGTATACACATGCTCGCCTGAGAACGTCCGATCAGTGATCGTGGATGGAAGGTGGCTCTATCGAGACGGAGTGTATGCAACGCTTGATGAAGAGG
>CAYPVN010000087.1:0-5018 GCA_964414155.1 uncultured Chitinophagales bacterium | reverse complement strand
GTGGATGGAAGGTGGCTCTATCGAGACGGAGTGTATGCAACGCTTGATGAAGAGGCAGTACGAAGAATGGCGAACACTCAGTTGAAAGAATTGAAAGAGAGGGTTGTCTAAGGATGGAATGGATTGGATACGTCGGTATGGCGGCATTTGTGCTTGCCTGGATTCCACAAACATATGATACGATCAAGGCTGGGCGGTGCGAGGTCAACCTCACATTTCTTTTGCTCGCAACGCTCGGTAGTTTCTCACTCACGGCATACGCAGTGCTGAGAAGCGATATTGTCTTCAGTCTTGTTAACGCGGTTACGACGTTGGGCGCGCTGGTCAATGCGTTTTACAAACTTCATCCACGAGCGCGCTGATGAAGCAACTTATTCTAGCCACACGCAACAAAGACAAAATCGGGGAACTCCGTTCATTGTTTGCGGATGTCAATCTTGAACTTCTCGAACTCGATCAGTTTCCACAAGCCAGCGAGGTTGAAGAAGACCAGGACACTCTGGAAGGCAACGCGCTGAAGAAGGCACGTGAAGTTTTCCAAGCAACCGGACTTCCTTCCCTTGCCGATGACTCGGGGCTCGAAGTACATTATCTCAACGATGCACCGGGAGTGTACTCATCGCGCTATGCGGGCCCAAACGCAACCTATGCGGACAACCGCAGGAAACTCCTTGAAAAACTGAGAGGCGTCCCGCCTCGCCGCCGCGCGGCACAGTTTCGATGCGTTCTCGCTTTGTTGGCTCCAGGAGTCATTGAAAAAACTGTCGAGGGCGTTTGTCCGGGTTCCATAAGAGAATCCTCGCGAGGCGAAAACGGATTCGGTTATGATCCGATCTTTGTGCCGAATGGGTACACGCAGACACTTGCCGAATTGGAGCCATCCCTCAAGAACACGTTGAGCCATCGTGCGAAAGCCGCTGAAAAAATGAAGCAATTCCTTCTCGAGTCCTTTCCCTCCTAATTGCTCGGAAACAGACCTCCAAAGAAATAGCCTTGAAGTTACCAATCACGAGTGTTATCTTGTTCAAAGAATTTAGCGAATAAAGAAGTCATGTCTCCGTGTCACTCTTTGGATTTCTGAAAGATCAACAGCTCAAGCCCACCTGGACGTACAGGGTCGACGGGACAATTTGGCGGGTGATCCCCGCTGAATCCCGAAAGATTGTCGGTGAAGTAAGGTATGTCGCTGAGAAGGCAACCAGCTTCTTCTGCCTCAATCAAATGACCGGGGAGGTTTTTTGGGAGGGATTAAAACCGGGTGAACAATGGTGGATTGGAATTGAAACGATCCACAAAGATGTTCTACTTCTCCATGGCTTCTCAACTCCCGATCTCCCCCAACACAAGGGGATTCTTGCCGTTGACTTGATGACAGGACAAACTCTTTGGAATAATAGCAACCTGACGTTTGTTGCAGCCAGAGAGAATTCGGTTTTTGCGTCGCAGGAGTCAATCGAGGGAAGAACCTTCTCTGACCTTGACTATCGAACCGGTGAAATGCTGAGGTCTCTCAAAGAGAGAGCCAACATTCCCGGCCTAATGGAAGCACCTTCCGCCTTCACGGCTGAAAATGAAATCGAACTGCCAGCGCCCCTGGCGAATTCATCCGACCACTCAATGAATAAGTATTACAACGCCGATGATTTAGTGGGTGAGGTAGAGGGAGTTGAACATCGCAACCTGTTGATTTTCAACTTTCATGAGAAGCTTGCAGGCAGTTCTGAACAACGAGCGCATCTCAAAAATACGCTCAAAGTGTTGGACAAGACATCTGGCAATATCATCCATACAACAGTTCTCAACTCTGACACCTCAACAGTAATTCCCGAATCGTTCTTTATCCAACACGACTCGCTCTTCTACGTTCGAGAACGGCGTGAGCTCGCGGCTTTGCATCTCCGAGATCTCCATGGCGAAGAATAATCCTCCGCTCAAGGAAGGTCAGGTTTCCCCGCTTGATCTCATCCGGAACTTGCCGCAATCGTCCGGCTCATCAAGAGACCGGAAGAAAATCACAGTGAAGCAGGTGGATGCTTTCACGGAAACTCCGTTGACAGGAAATCCGGCGGGAGTTGTTCTCGATGCAAAAGGCCTCACAGAACAGCAGATGCAGATCGTTGCCCGCGAGATGGCGGTGTCCGAGACGGCGTTCATCCTTCCTGCAACCACTCCGGACGCGGATCTTCGAATACGATGGTTCACGCCGAACACCGAGGTTCCTCTCTGTGGTCACGCCACCATTGCAAGCTTCCATGCGCTTGCCGAAGAGCGACTCTATGATATGAAAGAAGCCGGCACGTACCGGTTCAAACTTGAGACCCTGTCTGGCATTCTTCCGATCACTGTGTATAAGAGTCCGACCGGCATTGATGTTTTTTTCGGGCTCACACTCCCCGAGTTTGTGCGGGCGGCGCAGTACAAGCTCGACCTCATGCGTATACTCAATATCTCGATTGATGAATTCGAAAACCGGATGCCCATCGTTGCAACAAACTACCTGTATGTTCCCATCCGTCGCCTCCACGCGGTATTTTCCATGAAGCCGAATTTCTTTGCCATGTCACAGTTTCTTGCAAACAGAAACCTGCTCGGCATGTGCGTGTTCACGACGGAAACGGTTGATCGTACATCGTCCGTTCATTCGCGCTTCTTTGCGCCCACCGTTGGGATTAACGAAGACCCCGTCACTGGTTCCTCGAATGGGCCGCTCGGAGTTTATTTGTTTGAGTATGATCAGGTCAAGCCGGTCGGCGATACGGTACAGATTATTGGTGAGCAGGGGGACGTCATTGGTCGCAAGGGCAGAGTAACGATTCAGCTCAAAATTCAGAACGGACGAGTAGCATCTGTCGAAATCGGCGGCAGGGCGGTGACTATTTTTGACGGAGAGATGGCCATCGCGTAGCGTCCAGGTTTCAAGGCAACACCCTCATCGTTGGTTGTTCTTTATTTCATTTCCGCCTATATTCCTACCACGGTCGCAAGCAAGCTCAGCGATCAACTCAACGAAGGAATGTCTCCAATGTTTGTTCAGCAACTTCTCTTCGCATTCGTTCTTCTTGCTGCTCTTGGATTTTTCGTTTGGAACGTGCGAAGGCTTATCGCGTACTTAAATCTCGGCAAAAAAGAAAACCGTTTTGACCAGGTTGGCAAGCGTATAGGCAGGGTGCTTTCCGTTGCCATCGGACAGACGAAAATTTTGCGTGAGCCGTTCGCGGGAATTCTTCACGTGCTGATCTTCTGGGGATTCATCGTTCTCCTTGCGGCTGTGTTGGAATCGATTGGGGAAGGACTTATCACGGGATTCTCGTTTGCATTCCTTGGTCCTCTGTATCCACCGCTGATTTTTCTTGAGGATGCGTTCGGCGGACTCGTGCTTATCTCGGTTCTGGTTTCGCTCTATCGCCGGCTGTTTTCTCCGCCGAAGCGGTTGAAGGTCAGTGGCCATTCGAAATGGGATGCAGTTCTGATTCTTGGTTTGATCCTCGTCGTCATGGTAACCATGCTCGGGCAGAACGCGACCCGTATGGTCATGGGGCAGGGACATTCTAACGACCTCCGTTTCCTTTCGGCAACTCTTACAGATGTGTTTCAGGGCAGTTCAATCGAGACAGTATCGTTCTGGTTCCAGGTCTTCTTCTGGGGTCACATGCTGACCGTCCTTGGATTCCTGAATTATCTTCCCTATTCCAAACATCTTCACGTTCTTACCTCCATCCCCAACGTTTACCTGTCTGATCTCACACCCAAGGGTGCTCTTCAACCCATCAACCTTGCCGATGAGACACTCACAAAATATGGCGCAACGGATGTTGAGGACTTTACGTGGAAACAGTTGCTGGATGGCTACACATGCACCGAATGCGGTCGCTGCACCTCTGTTTGTCCTGCGAATTCCACCGGCAAGCTGCTGGATCCCAAAAAGATTATTGTTGATCTTCGAGCGCGAACGTTCGAAAAAGCGCCTCACCTGGTTGCAGCAGGAAAGCAGAATGGCGACAGTAGCTCAGACATTCTTGGGCATCAACTGCTCGACAATTTTATCACGGAACAAGAACTCTGGGCTTGCACCACCTGTATGGCCTGCGTACAGGAATGTCCGGTGATGATTGAGCACGTCGATACCATTGTGGATATGCGCCGGGGACTTGTCCTGAACGAGTCGCGCTTTCCCGAAGAACTGAAGACCACCTTCTCGAACCTTGAGCGCAACTTCACGCCGTGGGGTTTCGGGCACTCAGCCCGCGCAGATTGGGCTGAGGATCTGGATATCCCCCGTCTCTCGGATACAAAGGATGCGGAAGTGCTTTTCTGGGTTGGTTGCGCTGGGGCGTATGACACCCGATACAGGAAAGTTACGCAGTCGTTTGCAAAGCTGATGAAGCTGGCGGGAATCAAGTTCGCGATCCTCGGGACGGAAGAAAAATGCAATGGCGATCCCGCACGAAGGATGGGGAACGAATATCTCGCGCAGATGCTGATCACAGAGAATGTCACGACCTTGAACCGTTACAACGTGAAGAAGATTGTCGTGACCTGCCCGCATTGCTTGCAGTCGCTTGGAAAGGAATACCAACAGTTTGGTGGCAACTACGAGGTCGTCCATCATACAACATTTCTCATGGATCTCATTGAACAGGGAAGAATCACTCTCTCACCGGAGAAGAGAGAGAAGATCACATTCCACGATCCCTGCTACCTCGGCCGCTATAATGATGAGTATGATGCACCGCGGGAGGTTCTCGACCTTGTTGCCGCAGATCGGCCGGAAATGAAGCGCTCGCGCGACAAGAGCTTCTGTTGTGGCGCTGGCGGCGGCAGGATGTGGATGGAAGAGCGTGAGGGAAAGCGCGTGAACATCGAGCGGACCGAAGAAGCGCTTGCGTTGAATCCTGATGTTGTTGCTACGGGCTGTCCGTTCTGCATGACAATGATGACGGATGGCGTGAAGGAAAAGGATGCGGCAGAGAGAGTACAGGTGAAAGATATTGCAGAGCTTCTGTTGGAGGCGGTGCGAA
>CAYPVN010000086.1:3157-7837 GCA_964414155.1 uncultured Chitinophagales bacterium | reverse complement strand
TTGGAACGCGTTGACATTGCAGAGGCAAAGGGGTATATTTTGACGCGAAACAGAATCATTCCTCGTACCTGTGTCCGGACCACAAAGTTACATAGTAAGGCTGCTGCGAAAGGTGGAGGCGTCCCTCGTGAGCGGGGGCCGTCAGGCGGAACTATCCATGCTGGAGAAGATCGTGTATAAGATTTCTCACACCGAGAATATAGGTGAGGAGCTTGAGCGACTGTACGGCGTGCATGGATTCGATCAGCTTGCACTGCGGCTCATGTGGTCCCTCGAGCGTGGCGGGGTGGAATCGAGCGCTCTCGAAAGCAGTCTTATCGACTTCGAAGTGGAAACTCTCAACTCGTTGATCCGTTCACTCAGGAATGGAGAGAAGCAAGAAAAGGAAGTGCAACATCTTTCTTCTCCCAAACCGCTGGATGATTTCTACCAGTCGCTACACCGGTTCGGCCGGGTGATTGAGGAGTTGCACAGAAAGTCGTTTGAGAACGACAGCTTCAAAGGGGTCGATCAGGACCTGCTCTACCGCGTGTTGAATGAAAGCACATCGTTGCAACATTATGCCACCCAGGTTGACAAAACAGACGTTATCAGGTTTGCGGAAGCATTTTCTTCACTGGTGCAGTTTGTCATTGACCAGCGCATCTTCGAGGATGTTCGGGTCGTTCACATACTTGAGAATGCAAACCTGACGCTGCAAACCATTCTCGAAACCGCGGGCGACGAGGATTATGATTCACTCCAACAAACAATCGAGTTGCTGCGAACCGGCCGCTCCTTTTTAGAGTAGGTTTCATAACATGGAGTTGGGTAGACGATGAGCAAAGTATGTGCAGTGATAATGGCGGGTGGAGTCGGTGCGAGGTTCTGGCCGAGGAGTCGGGAAAAGTCCCCTAAGCAGCTTCTTGAAATCGTCGGTCGCGGCACGATGATTCAAAATACGGTGAAGCGACTCGAAGGGGTGGTCGACCCAAGGGACGTTTTCATTGTCACCAATAAGGTGCAGAGAGGACTGACTGCCAAGCAACTCCCGCACATTCCGGAAGAGAACATCATCGTCGAGCCGGTTGGGCGAAATACTGCACCCTGCATCGGTCTGGCAGCGCTGCACGTTGGCAGGGTCGACCCGGCCGCGGTGATGATTGTTCTTCCCGCTGACCACACGATTCATGATGCTGATGAATTCAGGCGCACGCTGACACTCGCCGTTGAGACGGCGCGGGAATCATCGAGCCTTCTCACCATTGGCATCCATCCGACTCATCCAGAGACTGGCTATGGTTACATTCAGATGTACGACGAGCCGGGTGATGGCAACCCCTACGCATCCAAGGGCGTTTTCAAGGTAAAGACATTTGCAGAAAAGCCGAACCTGCAGACTGCCGAACGGTTTCTGGCAAGCGGCGATTTCCTCTGGAATAGCGGTATGTTCGTGTGGCGTGCCGACGTGATCTTGCAGGAAATCCAGAAGTGCTTGCCCGAGCTTTACTCCGAACTGACAAGAATCGAAAGCACCATTGGTAAGCCAAACTACCAGTCAACTCTTGAGCTTGCCTACGGGGTGATTCGTGGCATTTCCGTTGATTATGGCATCATGGAAAAGACGGACAGGGTCTACGTGATACCGGGGCGGTTTGGCTGGAGCGATATCGGTTCCTGGGATGAGGTGTTTCGAATCTCCGGGAAAGATGACAAGGGCAATTCGATTACGGGCAAAGTTATTCAGAGGGATACGATGAATTCCTATATCTACTCTCCGGACAGGTTGGTGGCGACCATCGGAATCAGCGATCTCATCATTATCAATATTGATGATGCATTACTCATCTGTAAGAAGGACAGGTCGCAGGATGTTAAAGAGATTTCCGATTACTTGAGGCGAAAGCAGATGAACGAGTATCTGTGATCGTCAGGCGTCTATGGTGGAGATGGCTGGCCCTCGTAATGCCGCTGATTCTTTCAGGATGTACGGGGTCCTCTCCCCGGTTTACGGCGGCAGGTTCCGGGACTGGTGAGATGCCAGGAACAGGTTCACACCAGCTATCGGGTATCGCATCATACTATGCAGATGATTTTCACGGACGTAAAACTGCGAACGGTGAGACTTTTGATATGCATGAACTCACCGCCGCTCATCGAACACTTCCATTCAACACCAAGTTGAGAGTACGCAATCTCGACAATAATCTCGTTGTCACGGTCAGAATAAACGACCGGGGGCCATTCAAGGACAACAGGGTTATTGATCTGTCGTTGGAAGCTGCAAAGAAAATTGGCCTGATAGCGAACGGAACAGCCCCCGTGGAATTGGAGATTATCGAGCTTGGACCTACCCTGCCACAGCCATGAACCCCAATCTCATTACACAGGAAACAATCAAGGACCTCGTTGCAAAGGGGGTTAAGACGCTCAAAATAGCACCAAGTACGATCGTGACGTCCTCGGCTGCTGAGCTAGCAGCTTCGAGTGGAATTCGGATCGTTGAGACTTCCTCCGCTAGCAACTCTATTGATACACATCCCCAGCCTCAAAAACCTCCTGCCATGGACAAGAATAGAGGTAGCATTGTGGCGTTCGGTAGTGACCACGGCGGCTTCGAACTTAAGGCAATATTGAAGAAGCACGCCGAATCTCTTGGCTATGAGGCCATTGATGTGGGGACACAAGACGAAAAGCCGTGCGACTATCCCGAATTTGCCTACGCGGTGGCTCTAGCAGTTTCCGGGGGAGAGGCTTGGAGAGGGGTGATGATCGATGGTGCAGGGACGGGCTCTTGCGTGGTCGCCAACAAGGTACCGGGAATCCGTGCCGCGTGTTGCCATAACGAATTTACCGCGAGGAATGCCCGCGAGCATAATGATACCAACGTATTGACTCTTGGTAGCCGGGTAACCGGAATTGAGGTTTGCAAGGAGATTCTTAGAATTTGGCTTGAAACATGGTTTGCAGGAGGACGTCATAAGCAACGAGTAGACAAGATTACCGACGTCGAAAGGCGGTTCATGAAGTAAAAGGTATCCAGTTCTTCATTCGCTAACTCAAAGGCCAGTACAGCACTGGCCTTTTTGTTTCCTGTGACCCATCTCAAGCAGGCAAAAATCCGCTTGACATTTAACGGGTTTAGGGGTATCTTTTCAGCAACTCCTTGGTTGAACTCTGTATGTATTGATAGCACAATGAGTTCAAACAAGCAAGCAGAATCATCTACTATCTTTCTCCAGCTATTCCTTGCAACCGTCGAGGTTGCGTAGATAACAAAACAGAAACATTTTAGAGGTTATTGATGGGGGTATCCAGATATCTGGCCTGTCTTATCTTTATTGCCACGTTCATTGGCTGCACTCCATTTAGTGAAAACGGGGTAAGGAAGACGAGGCTAGCCCAGTCGGAAGATCTGAGTCTTGAGAGAACGGCGCCCCGGTCTTCCGAGGCATCCGTCAATGAGGTGGTAGTCGATCCGGCGACGCGTACGATCATCAGGAGCTATGGTTCGACAATAAAGGGATACGCTGACAAGTATGGTTTCGATTGGCGTCTGGTGGTTGCCATCATGAAGGTGGAATCAGGGTTCTCCATAGATGCAGAGAGTGAAAAGGGGGCCTCGGGGCTTATGCAGATTATGCCTGCGACAAGTCAAGAGGTGGGGCAGAAACTTGATATCGAGGATATGACTCATCCAAGGAACAATATCCATGGAGGCGTCTATTATCTTGGCAGGCTCTATAGACTCTTTGAAGCTGCCAACCAGGACGATAGAGTACGGCTAACTTTGGCAGCCTATAACGCCGGTGCTGGAAGGATTTACGATGCCCAGGAAGTAGCCGCCTATTTTCAGGAAAACCCGACGAAGTGGCAATCAGTGAAAGATGCTTTACCCTTGCTCTCCAAGCGTTATTATACACTCCACAGAAACATTTGGCCGCAAGAGAAACCCAGATCGGGATGGTTTGGCAGTTCGAGGGAAACGGTTGCCTACGTGGAGAAGATCATGAAGTACTACGACGAGTACCGCCAGACTCTAAACTAGGTCGGAACTAAGGCTGAGCTATAGACTCTCCGGACGCCTGTTGTTAACCAACAGGCGTTTTGTTTTTTTTATGGGAGGAGAATGGCTGCGGCAACTACAGTTGTCCAGATGCCGTCTTTATGCCCCTCGGCGGATTGGGTGACATTGTAGGTCTTGACAATCTTGCCACTCATCTTGAACAGCTTCTCACGCTCATCCCAGGCAGTGTCCGGGTTAAACTCCACGCCCAGGGTCGTCGCAAGCATAGTTGCGGCGAGGTCTTCTGCGTACTCACCAGCCTTTTCATCTGTTTCGCCAAAAGGATGATGCTCGGAGAGATAGCCATATTGCGAGTTATCAGCAGGCGTGGCGACCCCGATCGAGGCTGCAACAAGTCGATTTGGCTCGTTTGTGGCGTTTCTGGCCATCACCGCGAATGTAATTTGCCCGGGCTGAAGGAACTTGAGCCCTTCCTCAGCGGGAATCCTTTTGCACCCTGGAGGATAAATACTCGAAACAGTGACGAGGTTACATTTCTCGATCTTCGCATCACGAAGAGCAAGCTCAAACGACTGCAGGTAGTCCTTATGCCGGCCTACCCCTTTGGTAAAGAACATTTTTCCCGGGACGTACACTGTTTCATCTCCATTCAAAATGATTGATGTGTTATTGTA
>CAYPVN010000086.1:0-3057 GCA_964414155.1 uncultured Chitinophagales bacterium | reverse complement strand
CAACTTCTGCACATAGATCCTGTCGAATTCCTCCTCCGCTGCCACGGCTGCCTGAGCACTGTGGTAGAGCGTCACAAGTTCACGGGCCAACCTTCTTTTGAGATCACGCGGATTGGTTGTTGAGTCCTCCAACTGTTGTTTGATCTCCTTGAGTTCCTTTGCCGATGCGCCCGTTGCCAACAAGAAGTAATCATAGATCAGGGTGTCAGGAATGGAGAGAGTCTTGCCATAGATCTGTTTTGGGGACTCATTGATTCCAATGTAGTTGTCTGTTGATTTGCTCATCTTCTCGACGCCATCTGTTCCTACGAGGATCGGCATCGTGAGAGCAATCTGAGGTTCCAAGCCGTACTCTCGCTGGATGTCCCTCCCAACCAGCAAGTTGAACTTTTGATCCGTCCCCCCCAATTCAATATCGGAGCGAATGGCAACAGAATCCATTGCCTGTGCCAGTGGGTACAACATTTCATGGACGCTGATCGGCTCAGATGCTTTGAGTCGCCGCTCGAAATCATCGCGCTCCAGCATACGTGCCACGGTGTACTTGCTGCAGAGTGCGATGACATCGGCAAAACTCATCTTGGCCAACCACTCTGAGTTATACAACATTTGGATTTTTTTTGTGGAGAGAATCTTGGTGGCTTGTTCGAAGTACGTCTGACCGTTCTTCCGTGTCTCATCGAGAGAGAGAGGGGGTCGCGATTTGCTCCTTCCCGAAGGGTCGCCAATCATTCCTGTAAAATCCCCAACGATCAGAATTGCCTGGTGCCCCAAATCCTGGAACTCCCGGAGTTTGCGAAGAACCAGTGAGTGCCCCAGGTGCAAATCGGGCTTGCTGGGATCGCAGCCCAGCTTGACATTCAGCGGCTTCTTCGTCTTGATGGATTTCTCTATCCTACGAACGAGATCCCCTTCGGGTATGATCTCCGAAGTGCCCCGCTTGATGACATCCATCTGTTCGTTAAGGGAGGGGAACAATCCTTGTGGGTCTCCAGGTTAGTGCCAAGAAAATGTTCGTTTGGAATCCCGTCGACCTACCGGGCGTATTTGCGCCGCAGGTCGCGTTCTACTTCTCGTTTTGCAATATCCTGACGCTTATCGTATTCTCGTTTCCCTTTGGCAACGCCAAGAAGAACCTTGGCAACACGGTTCTTGAAGTACACTTTGAGCGGAACAAGCGTAAACCCCTTCTCCCGCAGCTTGCCAATCAGCTTGCGAATCTCCTTCTTGTGCAACAGGAGTTTGCGTTCGCGCAGCGGGTCAACATTTGCATAGCTTCCTTGCTCATACGGCGTAATGTGCATGCCGACGAGCCACAACTCGCCATTTCTAATCTGTGCATATCCATCAGCGAGATTCGCGTTTCCTTGACGCAGGGATTTTACTTCAGTTCCTTTGAGGACGATCCCGGCTTCGTAGGTATCAGATATAGTGTAATCATGTCGGGCTTTGCGATTGGTCGTGACGAGCTTCTCGCCAGTCTCCTCCTGATCTGCCATCTCGTTCAGAAATTTTGTGCATAGTATACCGAAATTGAAACCGAAAATCAATCCGTATGTTGTTCATCCTCCTCACAACAGTTGGTTGACTTTCTGATGCGGTTTAACTATATTTTTTTGCAATTATTCCTCACTTTGAACGTCCGCCGGTGAACCTTCGAATTCCCTTCTTTAGAAGTTCTGCAGCTAAGGGACATCCACTGGATGGTCGGACGATCGACACTGAAATCGATGGGAGGGTAACTTCAAGTTTTAGGAAAAGATCCAGTAATATAACGACCAACCCTGTCCGCGGGAGTTGGGGATATGAAATCAACGGAGGGAAAGAGTTTCCCTTTTTTGTTGCCGTTACAGAGGATTAGATGGCAGAAAAACAGTTCGATGTGGTTGTTATTGGCGGCGGTCCCGGAGGGTACACCGCAGCAATACGCTCTACTCAATTGGGGATGTCAACAGGGATTGTCGAGCGAGAGCGGCTTGGCGGAATTTGCTTGAATTGGGGTTGCATCCCTACAAAGGCCCTTCTGAAGAATGCCGAAATACTCAATACCTTCCGGAAAGCAGAGGAATGGGGGATCACATACGACAACCTTCAGTTTGATTTTGGGAAGATCATCAAACGTAGCAGGGGCATCTCCGACAAGGTGAGCAAGGGTGTTGAGTATTTGATGAAGAAGAACAAGATCGATCACATGCCCGGCCACGCAACACTTCTCGGTAAGGGGAAGATCGAAATCAAAGCGGACGGGAAGCCCGCGGAAAAGATCAGTGCCAGGCACATCATCCTCGCCACCGGTGCCCGTGCCCGGACTTTGCCAGGTGTGGCTATCGACAGGAAGCGTATCATTACAAGTACGGAAGCGATGAACCTCCCCGAGCAGCCGAAGTCGATGGTAATCGTTGGCGCGGGTGCAATCGGTATTGAGTTCGCCTACTTCTACAATGCGCTCGGGACGAAAGTCACTGTCATAGAAATGATGCCCGGTATCCTTCCCATCGAGGACCGCGAGCTGACCAAGCTGCTGGAGTCGAGCTTCAAGAAGCAGGGGATTACAATCATGACGGAGACGAAGGTTGACAGTGTGAAAACCGGAGCCAATGATGTGACCGTCGTGGTTTCATCGAAGGAGGGGAAGAAAGAACTGAAGGCAGACGTTGCGCTGATGGCCATTGGCGTCCAGGGCAATGTTGAGAGTCTGGGACTTGAATCTCTCGGCGTACGCGTTGATCGTTCGCATATCGGTGTGGATAAGGACTACAAGACCAACGTTTCCGGGATCTATGCCATCGGTGATGTCATCGGCCCACCGTGGCTTGCGCATGTTGCGTCCGCCGAAGGCATTCACTGCGTGGAAGCGATTGCCGGAAAGAATCCCGAGCCTATTGATTATCTCTCCATTCCCGGTTGTACATACTGCCAACCACAGATTGCGAGTGTCGGACTTACAGAGGAGAAAGCGCTCGCCGAAGGGCATGAGCTCAAGATCGGTCGCTTCCCATTCCGTCCGCTGGGCAAAGCTGTTGCCATAGGTGAAACTGAGGGGATGGTGAAGTTGAT
>CAYPVN010000085.1:0-7861 GCA_964414155.1 uncultured Chitinophagales bacterium | reverse complement strand
AGTGTACGGCATACCACCGCCGCAACGTTGAGGTATCGGGGTTTCTCCCAACGTATTGTTTTCCTGATAATCTGCCCAAACTTGCATAGATGATTTGTTCCTTTGTATGTTTAGCAAATATCGTACTCTTGGGGTTTCGATTTTTCCGCCGTTCAGAAACGACTTGGCTTTTCGGAAATCATCAATGACGAGAATTGGTTGGTTTTGGTGATCATCATGCGAGCGATCGTTCCTAACTGCCCAGGCTGATCCTGCTTGAGTCAGCCATATTGTAGAAGGAAATGTATAAGATTCTCAGTGGACAACATGGCACTGTACCAACTCCCTGGCGGGTTCCTTCTTCTCCTCAGGAAGAAGCCCAGATCTTCATTAAATGTTCAAGTATAAACGGGGAGGCTCTCAGTTACAATCGTTTATCGATGAATTGTCCATATTGAAGGTTGAGTGGGCAAGAGCAATCCCGAGGCCTCTCCGATTTCACTGAACGTGCCGGGATGAAACTGTTGGAAAATCGTTATATCATGCTTTGTATTTGTCTATTTTGCTTCTGATCGGAATAATCTTTATTCGTGATTTTACAGATCTTGCAATGTAGCAATTCTGTGTGCCAGGTCGTGCAGTTCATCGACTTCGACTGATGAAGGAACTATCTCACCGTCAAAACGAACGTCAGATTTCAAGGTAACTGCGGTCATTGCCACCATTCCTTCCTCGTTTCTGGTTTCAGTGCATTGACTTTTTCTGAATAACTGTCTATATTATCTTTTAACGGTTACCCAACATAACCGATTAATCATCAATTGTCAAATAGAAAATTTCACACAATGATTTCAACTCTGAATCCAGGATCTTATGGTGGATCGTACGAATTCATTGCAGGCGATCTCTCTCTCGATTTTGTCAATACAGTCAGCTGGCGAAGGACAACCCGTGCACATGAATGGCTTGGCAGCTATACCAATCTGCTTGATTGGGCGTTCCTCGCCGGAATAATTTCTCCCTCGAGAAGAGGGATACTGATGAAGATCGCGGGCAACCATCCAGCCCTGGCAAGTCGAGTGCTTGCGAGGGCTATCAAACTGCGGGAAGCACTGAACGGAATTGTAGAATCGCTAGCCGCTTCCACCCCTCCCCATCGGCAGCAGATAGCTGTCTTGAACGCCAACCTGCCAATAGCATTGCAACACTTGGAACTATTACCATCTAAAAAGTTATTCGTTTGGGTCTGGAAAACCGACGAGCCCCGTCTCGACGAAGTACTTTTGCCTGTTGTTTGGTCGGCCTCCAATTTCTTGATTTCCAAAAATCACAATCTGATAGGCACATGCGAGGGTTGCGGATGGTTCTTTCTAGATGCCACGAAAAACCACACCCGAAAATGGTGTACAATGAAAGATTGTGGAAACCGCGCAAAGGCACGTAGATATCGCTTATGCCATCCGTAATAAATAATGTTTACGATTGTGCTCTCCCGTCACTCTGATGCGGTGCTCTTTTTCCGAGAACATGGCGGAATACATTGAGGTGGAGGGAGACTATGCGCTGGTTCAAACTCCGGGAAAGGCGCACCTCTTGCGCGAAACGATGAGTTCTCTTGCAGCCCGCCTTGGTCCAGGCATCCTTGTGCGTATCCATTACTCGGCGATCGTCCGCCTCTCTGCGATCAAGGAACTCCGGGCCGCTTTCGGGTGGAGATTACGAAGTGTATCTCGCAGGTAACAAGATATTCGTGTTGAGTCGGACGCACAAGGACGCAGTTCTTGAGCGCCTTGAAGGTGGGAGTCTTGAGTGAGATGGAGTCGGTTCGATGGAGCGCCCATGGCTCGCGCACTCCGGAAAACGAGGAAGGCTGGCCTGCGGCTGAAAGGTGCACACCCACCGGACAATTGAGGGTACAGTCAAAACCTACTGCAACACCGCATCAATTTCATGTCTCTCGTTTGCTATAGCCTCACCCTGGGTTGCAAACCATTTTTCAATCATCGTTGGCTTGCCAGAGTTGTTGGTACAGGAATACGTGGTCCCATGCCCACTATTCTCTGACATCACTTTGATTTCGATTCCCCGATACGTTGCCTTCGTTGTTGTCGTTTTTATCATGGTTCCTGTCCTTTTGGAGATTCTCGTGCGTGATGGAGACTTCATTCAACATAGTCTAATTGGCAATGAAGAATTGGAATAACTCTCTTCATTTGTCGATTAGAGGTGCGCACTAGATGTCGTAATCACATCTTCATTCCCCCCCCGTGAAGATCAGGTCGAAAGCACCTGAATCCGTACAACACGTCAAGCGATTATAGAGGAATTCAGTATCTTGTTCTTCCTACTTCCCCTCGACGAGAAGGTGGGTGAGGAATCGAACGCCATTCACCCACTCGAATACCCAGACCTCGACCCACTTCAAGGGGTTCCAGACATGAAGATACCAGTGCCGCCAGACTCGTTGGACGTGCGACCTCGTGTATGCGCCGGCGAACGGGTTATGCTTTCTGAACCAGAGGTGCAGAAGGGAGGGAACCTTCACTTCCGGCATGTCATCACGGAGCTTCCTGTAGAGTACGACAAGTTCGCTTGCCTTCAAGGCCCGCCAGTCGATGACGTCCTGCTTTGTGTTCGTTATCAGATCGTGAAGTGCATCTTCAACTTTGCTCTTGGGTCGACTGCGAAGCCACACTTCTTCGAGCTGAAAGAAGAGCTTCACGATTCCCCACAACCGCTTGTTGATGGTCGTGAATCGGTTCAACCAGAACGGAGTAAATCCCTCCCGAGCAAAATCAGGGCGTCGATCATCCCGGTGCCGCACGGTCCAGAAGCCGCAATTCATCGGGTGTAAGCCCTCGACCCTCGATGCATACAAATATGCCGCAAAGAAAAAGAGCCGGTTCCAATAGTAGGACCAATCGTGCCGCCAACCTTTGAGGACATTGACCATATGGTCGATGGAGTAGAACTGATTCCACGCACTTCGATACGCCTCCATCAATTCATTCCGCGTCATGCGTTCCGGCGCCACTGCGACGTGCGCTGAATCGTATGTGTTGAAATCCGTTTCCATCCACCGACGCTCACGCCACCACCGCTGATGGTCTTTCGAGCCAGGGAGGGGAGACAGGATATAGAACGAGGCGGAATCGAATCCGATGCGTTGGAGTTCGGCGATATCCTGCTTGATACTCGTCGACGTATCGAACGGCAGCCCAAGGATGTATCCTGCGTGACACGCTATGCCGAGCGAATGAAGATGTGCTGCAAGGCCCCTGTACTCTGAAACTTGATTCTGGAACTTGCCCTGTGAGCGGAGGTTGTCACGATTCACACTTTCCACCCCAAAGAATGTCTGGTTGCATCCTGCGCGTGCAGCAAGGACAAAGAAATCACCGGGAGGCATCTTCCGGGCGGCCAGATCACTCTGCATCATGAATGTGAACGGAATATTCTCTTCTTCGCGCAACTGGATGAGTCCTGCAAACAGTTCACGCCATCGCGGGTTGCGAGCAATATTGTCGTCCGTGAAAAAGCTGTGAACGATTCCCGTTTCATGGTAATTCTGGCGGACGAACTCGACAACCTGCCCGGGTTCCCTGCAACGCATCGTTCGACCTTGTACGTTGATGATGGTGCAGAAGTCACACGTGAAGACGCAGCCCCGACCGGTATCGATGGTACTGTACGGCGATGCAAACCCCTTGAGATCAACCTTCGTGAGGCGAGGTATGGGGAGGTTTGAAAGATCAGGAGTTGGACTCAGGAAATTGTAGAGCGGCTTCGCCCGTCCTCTGAGCACATCTTCCACGATAGTGGGCAAGCGTTCGCCTTCCACCTCGCCGGCAACAAGTATCATTCCCTTGCACATTGCGTCTCTGAGATCTCCTGTAAGACCAACCATCGCGAGCATGCCGCTGACGTGAAAACCGCCGATCATGACAGGAATGTTCTGAGGCAAAAACCACGACGCGATGTCCTGCGCCCGAGGAAATTGATTCGATTGAACACCAACGAGCATAACGATCGTCTTTACACCGGGCTCTCTCGATCGCCTCATGATTTCCTTTGCCGGAACCCTTTGAATTGCCTCGTCGATCAATCGGACGTTGAGAGGTAAACCTTTGAAGAATGGATAATTCACGAGATCACGCGCCAGCGTACCCATTTGTGTCAGGGTGTTGCTGCGGATGACGCCGACGCGCATCTGGATCGGATACCCGTCATCGGTGTAGTTTGTCGGACGGATAAGCGTTATGTCCAGCTCGTGCACCACCCCGCATGCAAGTGCAGTGTCACGAGAAGATGTCTCTTCTGCTACGGGAATTCTCTGCATGGCTCTTTCCTTGTAGGAATATGTGTGATCAAATGGCCAAACGGATTCCAACTCATTCTGTGGTGTTTTCAATCTTTGATTTCAGGTAGGCATTGGGATCATGAAGCAGCGGTGGGCTTCAATTTTTTCGCTCTTATGGACGGCATTACTGTTACTGGGTGAGGCAAGGACCTTGAGATCAGGTTGCCCTTTGAGTATGATCGTGAATCTCTCACGCAGGAGGCGATTATCTTCAATAAGCAGGATGTGAATTTTCTTCATTCAGCAGGAACGCCGGGAAAAGAAAACAGGATCCAGACCCAAATGTCGGCTTTGAATTTCAAGTATAAGATAAGAATTGGTCCCGACTTTTTCAAATACATACGATACTTGAACGTCTCTTGATGGTCTTCATCCTGAACTTCCCTTGCCGTATCTTTATTCGGGTGAGAGTGGATTGCTATTGGTGGGGATTAAGGTTACCTTATTACAACGAGCATTGTGCTCGCAGGATTCGTTTCGCAAAAACAGCGTTCGCCAGCCCGCCTCAATACACATCCCTACGCTGCTTCTTCAGACTTCTTACGAAACGCTCACCACCGACTTCATCATGCATCATATCGTGGTGTCATTCATTAAAATGTCGCCAGGTGCAGAAAGGAGCTCCAATGATTGCTGCGCGTCAAGTGTGGGGCATTATTCATGGGCATGTGCCGAGAAAACAATGGGTGTCATCAGAGGACATCTATGCGATTGTGGAATTGCATGGCAAGCTCGATGAAGAAGATCGACAACCACAGTCCTCCAGATCGAGGACCCCGAAATGGAAAACCCTTGTTCACAACGTTCTGGCGAACCGGGTAAAGAAGGGAAGGATCCGATCGCGAAAGCGACAAAATCACACCTGATAGTGACGAACCGACTTCCCAAACGACCACGTTTGATCTATTTTGTTGACTAGGAATCTCCTTTTAGTGGGTAGTGTCTCAGCAAACTGAGACACTATCTTTCAGGGATGGCATTAGGAATTGATCCAAAGAATGACTATCTTTTCGTACCAAATAACAGTACACCGCTTGTAGAAGCCTGCAGATGAACCGTACGAGTCCTTCCAAGGTCGCAACGCCATCATACAGAAGAAGCTAGTAAGCATAATCGGCGTACACCTTGCCCGACGGTAGAGTCGGGTGATTACAAAAATGAAAGGACGTGTTCCATGGAAAAAGGAACAGTCAAATGGTTCAACGCAGCAAAGGGTTTCGGCTTCATTTCGCGCACTGGTGGCGAAGATGTTTTCGTCCACTTCAATGCGATCTCGGCAAGCGGGTACAAGAGCTTGAATGAGGGTGATACCGTCGAGTTCGAAGTCGAGAAGGGGCCCAAGGGCCTTCAGGCGTCGAACGTCACGGTTGTCCGATAAGAAACAGAAACATGGCTGTAACAACAAACCCTGCTCACGAGGCGGGGTTTTGTGTTTGGGATGGTGTTTTTGAAGTCCGGCGAGCTGCAGGGAAAATATGATGTGGGCCGCCAGTCAACATTTGCATTTCTCGTTTCCATGCATTGATTCTGCAAGCCCCGATCTTTTCGTTTCACACTTTGCAAATTTATCACGAAATGGTATATTGAGCCGTAAAACAGGAGTCATTACCCCAAAATTTTCACCTTGATGTTCAGATGAAGACCGATTCTGACACTCGTTCAAATGTATTCCAACTACTTGTGGTTCCATTGCTCCTCGTGCTTGTCACAGCACCTTGTGGTTTAGCTGTCGCGCAAAGCATTGAGGGAGACCCGAAGGTTGCAGAACAATTAGCGGCACCCCCTGATTCCATGCACACGAATATTCAGCGGGAGTTTGTTCCGGGGTGGTATGATATGTTCGCGAACATTCCCCACGATTGGGTACGCTGGGGCGAGGTGTCGTTTACGAGCAGGAATATCCCTTTGTTTATCGGGTTAACAGTTTCGACGGTTGCCCTGGTTGCAGCAGATGATGCAACGTGGAAAGCATCCGACAGGTGGTACAAAGGCTCGCGCACCGCCAAGAATGCAAGCGATTTCTTCGAGCTGTTCGGGGATGGAAAGACACAGTTTGGGCTTGCTGCGGCGTTCGGCATCTATGGGCTTGCCGCAAGAGATGGACGTGCATTGCGCACTGCGAGCCAGACGGTGGAAGTCATTCTTGCCTGCGGGACTGTGGTGCAGGTGCTCAAGCATATGACCGGGCGTGAAAGCCCGCTGGTAGCAACATCACCTGGCGGCAAGTGGCGGCTCTTCCCAAACCAGATTGAGTATCACAGACACGTTCCACACTACGATGCGTTTCCATCCGGCCACGTGGCTACAGGTCTTGCTACCGTGCTGGTCATTGCCGAGAATTACCCGGAAGTCCGGTGGGTTCGACCCATCGGGTACTCGCTTGTTGGCCTCCTCGCCATTGCTATGGGGAACACGGGAATCCATTGGTACAGCGATTACCCGCTGGCCATTGCCCTTGGGTATTCGTTCGCCATGGTTGTTAGCCATCCTGAAGTTCCGGATGTTGGGACTTCCGGCGTCGAGGCTGGTGTCAAACTTTCGTTTGCTCCTGTCGTCAGCCGCGCCCGAACCGGTATCGGGTTCAAACTCTCATTCTAAGAGCCTTTCTCGTGAAGAAACTCCATAACGTGCTGGTATCGCTGGTGTGTTGCTGTTTTCTCAGCCATGAAAGCGCGAGCGCACAGCTTTCCGATATCGACGAAAACCATCCTGGTCCTTTGGTTCAAGCGGCAGTGGATTCCTCCTCCCGAATCCCTAACTGGCATGACATGGTTACAAACCTTCCATCTGATTGGGCAAGGTTCTCAACGCTGACGTTTCGAGTGGGGGCACTTTCCGCAATTGGAGGCCTCGCACTGGTTACAGGAGCCCTCATCGCAAGCGACAAGGATACATGGAGTGCAACCCGGCGTGCATACGAGGACTCCCGATTCGTCCATTCAATCAGCGACGTGTTTGTTTCAGTTGGGGACGGGAGGTACCAATTCGGGCTTGCGGCTGGGTTTGCAGCATATGGGTTTGCTGCGGATGATCAGCGTGCGCTGCGAATGGCAAGTCAGACCACCGAAGCCATACTTGCCTGCGGTGTCGTTGTTCAACTATTCAAGCTCATATCGGGACGGGAAAGTCCCTCCGTTGCAACGCGCGACAACGGTGACTGGCGGTTTTTCCCTGGTATCAAAGAATATTACAGCAACCAGTCGCGGTACTACGCGTTTCCATCGGGACATATTGCGACAGGGATGGCAACCCTCACCGTTCTGTTGGAGAATTATCCTGAGGCGACATGGTTGAAACCGGTCGGTTACACAACGATAGGTTTGGTCGGTGTAGGGCTTGTAGCGCGGGGATACCATTGGTACAGCGACTTGCCGCTGGGCATTGCATTGGGTTACGCGTTCGGGCAGTTGGCAGCACATCCAGAAGGTTGGGGAAGCGCTTCCAGCGAGAACGAAAAAGCGCCAAGTTTCTCGATCGCCCCGGTTGTAACACAACGCGGCAGTGGTATAGGGCTAGCACTCT
>CAYPVN010000084.1:0-7892 GCA_964414155.1 uncultured Chitinophagales bacterium | reverse complement strand
GTTGACAATCAATGGAGATGATCGGCGGGCAATACGTCGTGCTGGTTTTCTTTTTTGATTTCTTGTGGACGACCGTTGCAGATGGCTGCTATCCGGGATCGATCACGCTTTTTTGTCCGATATACTGCACCACATCTTCACCGCCGTCAACACGGATCACGTTGCCAGAGACGAAGTACGAGTCGTCGTGCGCAAGCAGTGTGACTGCCTTTGCAACGTCCGCCGGCGTGCAATTGTGCAACGAGGGGTTTCTCGCCTTTGCCACTTCAAGCATCTTCACGGCGCCTGGGATTTTCCGCAAGGCTGGCGTATCCGTCACGCCGCCGAGAATTGCATTCACGGTGATGCCCTTGTGGCCGAGTTCAAGCGCTAACTGTCTTACGTAAGATTCCAGCGCTGCCTTCGCGGCAGAGACGGCACCGTAGTTCAACAATACGGAATGTCCACCCGATGAGGTCATCGCAAAGATGCGTCCACCCTTCTTCATCAAACCTCGCACGACGATGCCCTGTGTCCAATACACGAGGGTATTCGCCATAACGTCCATCGTCATCTCGATTTGCGCCTGGGTCAATGCCTGGTCCGGTTTGTCTGACACGAGAGGTTTCAGGCTACCGAAGGCCAGGGAATGCATCAGCACACGAATTGTGCTGCCGTCCGCATCAAATTCCCTTTTCAATTGATCGAGAACTTCATTCCGCTTCTGTGCATCGGAAGCGTTGATGTTGAAGAACCGAACTTTTACTCCGCTCGATTCAATGCTTTTGATTAATTGCTCCACAGCCGGCATTCCTGCGGCGCGATCGAAGTGCACGCCTGCAATATTCATCCCGTGGCGGGCAAGCTCCTGGGCTGTCGCTGCACCAAATCCGCTTGATGCTCCGAGAACAAGTCCCCACTCATTCTTGCTGTAGCTGAAATTCGATTGCACAGATACCTCTACCTACGTTGAACAAACGACTGAAATGATGGTGGTCTCTTTGTGAATCTTATTCGACGGTGACACTCTTTGCGAGGTTGCGAGGTTGATCCACATCAGTTCCGCGGGCGACGGCAATATAGTATGAAAGCAACTGCAAGGGAATGACGTTGATGATCGGACCGAAGAATCCATATGTTCTTGGCACCCGGATGACGAACTCTGCCATGCCATCAATCTCATGGTCGTCTTCATTTGCAACTGCGATAATCCGTCCGCGACGGGCACGTACTTCCTGAATATTGCTCACAACTTTCTCGTAGATGCCGTCCTTCGGAACGACAACAACAACGGGCATATTCTCATCAATCAACGCGATGGGTCCGTGCTTCATCTCCGCGGCCGGATACCCTTCGGCGTGAATGTACGAGATTTCCTTGAGCTTCAACGCGCCTTCAAGGGCAACCGGAAAATTCGCTCCCCTGCCGAGATACAGGAAATTTTGCACATTCTTAAACTCCTCTGCCAACTGCTGGATCGGTTTAACATTTTCCAGAATGCGAGCGACTTTGTCTGGAAGCGCTGCGAGCTCACGGGCAAGCACTCTTCCATCCTCACGCGACATTCCTTTTTTCCTGGCAAGCATCAGGGAAATTAGTGCGAGGACCGTCAATTGTGAAGTAAACGCCTTCGTTGATGCGACGCCGATCTCGGGGCCGGCGTGCACATATACTCCACCGTGAGATTCTCGAGCGATCGAGCTGCCAACAACATTGACGATACCCAGAACGGTTGCGCCTCTTCTTTTCGCTTCCTTCAATGCCGCCATCGTGTCTGCGGTTTCCCCACTCTGACTGATGAGAAAAACGACGTCATCCTTCGTGAGAATGGGATTCCGATACCGGAATTCCGATGCGTACTCCACCTCGGTCGGGATCTTTGCAATCTGTTCAAGCATGTATTCGCCAACCAACCCTGCATGCCATGAAGTCCCGCACGCAGTGATAATGATCCTTCGGGCGTTGAGGAGCTTGTCCATCACGTCGGTCAAACCGCCCAGCTTCACATCTCCTTCATTCACCAGAAGACGACCGCGGATGGCGTTGCGGATCGTTTCGGGCTGCTCGTTTATTTCTTTCAGCATGAAATGTTCATAGCCGCCGCGTTCGATCTGGGAGAGCTCGAGCGTGATTTCTTCCACTACCTTTTCGGTTTCCACATCGTCGATCGTCATTGTCCGAAACCCGTGCGCTGTCACCTCGGCAACTTCCCCATCCTCCAGATACACGACTTGTCTTGTGTGATCCACAATGGCGGAGGCATCCGAAGCAATGAAGTTTTCTCCCTCGCCAACGCCAATGAGCAAGGGGCTTCCCTTGCGCGCTGCGATGATCTTCGAAGGCTCGTGCCTGGAAAGCACTACAAGCCCGTAAGTACCCTCGACTTCAGCAAGCGCGAGTCGCACAGCCGAATACAGATCGTTCGTCCTCTTGTACATTTCTTCGATGAGATGGGCTATAACCTCAGTATCGGTGGCGCTTTCAAAGACGTGGCCATCGCGAAGAAGCTTGGTCTTGATTGCAGCGTAGTTCTCGATAATACCGTTGTGGACGATCGCGATCTCTTTGTTCGAGTCCCAATGCGGATGAGCGTTGATATCGGTAGGCTCACCATGCGTTGCCCATCGTGTGTGCCCCATCCCGATTGGCGCGCTTAGCGAGCCGTTGGCAGTACCAATCATGTTGACCAAATCGGCGACCTTGCCGGCCTTCTTCTCGATCCGGAACACTCCATCCTTGATGATGGCAATGCCCGCGGAATCATACCCGCGGTATTCAAGCCTGCGGAGACCTTCCAACAGAATGGGTACGCAATTCTTCGGGCCGATATAGCCAACAATGCCGCACATACATCTTCCTTCTAGGGTTTGATGTGCTCAAACGTACAGAAATCTGGTTTGAAAATCAACGAAGCCTTAGCCACGCAATCCAATTGCCCCCATCATGCGACCAGAGTTCCGCTTGTCTCTTCTGTAGGAATGCAACAGTTCCGGATGACAGATGGTGCAATACCCACTCAACTCAACGCGGGCTCGTGAAACACCTTCGTCAACCAGCTGTTGGATGTTTGCTGCTTTGAGGTCGACATATGTAACCTCTTTTCCTCTTCTAACGAATGTTCCGTCAAACTGTTTCGCAACGTCCTCACCGACTACGTAGCAACAACTGCCTGCTGCAGGACCGATGTAGGCGAGAAGGTCTTCGGTCTGCGATCCAAACTCTTCTTTCATACTCCGAACTGCATTTGTGCAAATCCGATTTGTGGTACCGCGCCAACCTGCGTGAATAGCTGCAACAGCATTCTTTTCTGGATCATATAGAAAAATTGGGACACAGTCCGCAATGCTGACACAAAGAAACACATTTCGTGAATCCGTGACGAGGCCATCACATTCTTCACGTATTCCAACGGAATCGATGCGCTTGACGATATTGCTGTGAACTTGTTTTGGGACAGCCCGAAGATCAAGCGGAATCCCCAATGCGCCAAAGAACAACTCGGCGTTCCGGTTCACGCTCTCACTCTCATCCCCCACATGGTATGAAAGGTTCATCCCAAAAGGCGGAGGGCTTACTCCTCCAAGGCGTGTACTAATTCCAAAAACAAGATTATCGTACGCGGCAAGAAGAGACGAACGCAGAATGGTCATGCAACAGCTGTCTCATTTGAAACTGGAATGCGGATCGTCACGGTTGTCCCTTTTCCGGTTTCGCTTTCAATCTCAATGGTGCCGTTCAGATCATCAACGGTTTTCTTGACGATGGCCAACCCAAGTCCCATGCCGTCTGTTTTGGTTGAGAAATTCGGCTGGAAGAGTCTCTCTTTGAACTCCGTCGGAATCCCGCTTCCAAAATCTCGAATCGAAACGACCACCTCTGATTTTTCCTTTACTGTCGTTATAACGAGTTTTCCCCCGCTTGCCATCGCCTGAATACCATTCCTGATAATATTGATAAACGCACGACGAAGTTCTTCGCGGTCTGCCATGACAGGCGGCAGATCCCCGGCTGGGTTCATCTCGAAGCGAATATTAGCCTCCTGCTCGAACAGACGTGTCGACTCAACCAAAATGACATTCACGTCGCACTCCTCAAAGCGGGGCTTTGGCATGCGAGCGAAATGCGAGAACTCCGATGCAATTCTTCCCAGGGTGTCGATCTGATCAATGAGTGTTCTACTTACTTCATCGAAAACGCGATCAAGATCGGGGACCTTGTCCTTATAGGTTTGACGAAGGTGCTGCAACGACAGCTTCATCGGCGTCAGCGGATTCTTGATCTCGTGTGCAACCTGCTTGGCCATTTCCTTCCAGGCGACCTCCCGCTCGACCTTGATCAATTCTTCGCGACTCCGCTTGAGATCCTTCGTCATGGATTCAAAGGCATGAATCAATTCTCCTATTTCGCCGTCAGTCG
Source organism: uncultured Chitinophagales bacterium (assembly GCA_964414155.1). Taxonomy (GTDB): domain Bacteria; phylum Bacteroidota; class Ignavibacteria; order UBA10030; family UBA6906; genus CAYPVN01. The sequence goes on along the minus strand of CAYPVN010000084.1, from coordinate 3,497 downwards.
TTGTGGAAGAAAGGTTCACATCCAGATCCCCTTTTGAAACTCTCTTGGTGGCTTCGGTGAGCTTGTGGATCGGGGCGGCGATGCGATTCGCCAATGTTGTAGCAATAATGAGGATGGCAAACAGAACGAAGGCGTACACGCCGAAGATGAGAGCATTCTGTTTCGATACTTCTTCATCAAGCTCATCTTGTCTGAAAAGCGTTGGGACTGAAACCACGCCAATGATGTTTCCGCTGGAAGCCACAAGCGGTCGGTAGCCGACGGCATAACGATAAAGACCGAGCGTTTCAGTTTGAAGGAAGAAACGTTTCCTTTCAACAATGATGTTCGCGTACGCACTCCCGCTCATGCGGCGATCAAGAATGCCCGCTTCGTATAGTTCGGGCCTGCTGCTCACTTCAAGTTCCTTGCCGATATAGACGTTGAAATCTGTCCCAAAATCCGAGGCGATTTGTTCAGCTATCTGGGGAGAAAGAGATGTCTTCGCATCCTGAGCGCCCTGTTCCATTTGCTGGATGATGCTGAGGCCTACCGTGCCGGTTTCCTGCTCAAGACGATGCGCGGCGCTCTCCATGAGACGTTCCCGCGCAAACATCCTGCCGATTGTGCCAATCATTATCATTGGAACGATCGCCGTGACAAGCAGGGCTATGAGCAGCTTGTCCCTGAATTTGAACTCATACCGTCTCCTCCCCAGCCATTCGTACAGGAAGAATCCAAAGAGTACCGCAAGAACAACAATGGCGTAATAAACCAGAACCTTCACCGCGCTGACGAGATGCCACGTAACACCGAGTTCCTGAACACTCAATCCAACAATTGCATCACTGCGGGACGTGCGTCGCACGTAGTATGTTTCATACCGATTTTCATCGATGACCTCCTCATTCCACAATGACACCATCGTCGAATCCTTGAAGAGATTCCGTACTTTTTCAGGAAGCTCATATCCAAGAGGCAGTGAGGAGTTATTCGATGCGAACAATGCTCCATCATGGAACTCCGATGCTGCCACGGGTCGGTAGAAAGATTCTAGGCTTTCTTTTGAGATGTTCCTCAAAAGTGTCGGTGTTTCTCCTCTGAAGAGGGTTTGCTGGCCAGCGGTGATTACCACAACCGCGTGCGCTATGACGTTCCCATCGGCGGATGATATAGGAATTGTCCCACGGTACACCTTCACTGCGTTAATACCCGAACCGATCTCCGTCACCTGAATGCCTTTCTCGCCTAAATGCGCGGGCGAAGCCTCCAACTGTGGGAGGAGGATGCTCTGTCCACCCAACATAAACCGACTCGTTTCATTCGAGGCGGAATCATACACAGCGAAAACGCAGCTATATCCTTCTCTACAGATCGAACTTTGCGCCCAGCGCGTGAATGCCAATCGCCTCACCACGTCAGCATCCCCGCTCGTCAGGATATCGGTCGTTTCATCGGTCGTGAAGGCTTGCAAAGCTTCTTCCACCACAAGCGATAACCAACTGTCCACAGGCCGGAGGAACTCACCCGCAAACACCTCGACACGGCTCCGATCCTTCTCGTGCACCTTTTCGTCCAAGAGAGGATAGAAGAATGCAGCAGACAGACCAAGCGCCAGAAGAAAAATCCCCGGCGAAGCAATATTCAGGTTCAACCTCCCACGCCGATGAACATGATAGGTTAATCCAACAACACCCCCCACGAAAAGGAGCCGGTACCACGTGCTCATCAGCGGGTTCTCCTGAAATACGCCAAACAAGATTGCTGCAAGGGCCAGAAGTCCGAACGTGACAACCCACGGGATGTTCTCTCTTTTGACTCCCGGCGAAATCAAGCTCTTGATAAACGATGTCAGCCCAACAACAACGACGATAAGACAGAAACTTATGATGAAGAGATTGACTACCATAAGGCCAAGCTCGAAGGATGGCACGATTACTCTCGGATCGCCGTAGGACAATGTCGAGTCGAACACAGCACTGCGTACCGTGGCCCCGAACCCGCGAAGGAGGAGAAAGACAAGCGTGGCCGCAATAATTGCGAGGACGAACCGAACGATGATGTTCCGGGGGTGCCACCAGGGCGACCTGCCATGCAGATTATCAAGCATTGCTTTCGTAACAACGAGGACATTGACGAGTAAGGCAAAATCGGTTAGCGTAAGCTCACCGATCGATTTGGCAAGGCCCCAGCCAAACTTTGAGGCAAAATTCGCGGGATCAAAAATCCCGGAACTGAAGAACAACGATGGCATATCAATCCACAGAAATATGTAGCGGGCCGTCCAAATGACGAGAGTAACTCCGAGACTTCGTAGCAGGACAGATTGAATCTGGAGTACTCCTCGAGCGCCACTGGCAACAAACAGAATAACCAGCAGGGTGAACACTACGGCGTTAAACCTGTCGAAGAGTGCGGAGATGCTCTCCAAATAGGCCGAACGTGCAGGTCTTGAGACGCTTGCGACTCCAATCTTGGTACTGTCAATTCCATAGAGCGTCGCCGACAGAAATCGACCGTCCTTCTTGGGTTCGGCGTTCTCAGAAAAATTCAATTCTACAGCAACACCAAGATTCTGACTCAACTGATCAGCAAAACCCTCTCGCTTTATGAATTTGTTGTTAAGAGGATAATTAACCTCAATCGTACGCCTGATCAGTACGACACCAATAATCCGACCGTTGCTTCTCACGGGTGTGCTTACAAACAGTTGGGAGTAGACTGACGATCGTGTAACATTGGAGGTCATCCGACCTGCCAGAGCAATCAGGACTTCGCGGTGATGAGCGGGACCGCTCAACCCCTCCCAGACTATCAGTTTACCCTGACGGTCATAGACCTCTGTGCCGACCTGTTGATCGCGACTCACCTTTGAGATGTACTCAATCAGCGTTGGTTGATTAAGGGTTGGGTTTGTGAGATTTGCCAGGATTACGGGATGCTGAGCCACCTCTGTTGCGATTCTGCGTGTAACACGCTGTACGCTAACGAAGTCCTGTTCCACACGCTGAAGATACTGCGCACATTTCTCATCGACAATGTGCTCCCAGTTCTCCTCATGGTAGCGGAGTGTAAAGAATTCCACGACCGACGAACCGACCAGGAGAACCAAAACAAAAAGGACGATTCCGAGTTTTCGGGATCGCCCTCTCTTGAGCAGCAATTCAAACGACGAGCTTGTGCTCACATTCATCAAGTGGTCAGTAGATGTTGATCTGGGTGATCGCCCATCGTTCCCCCACGAAAGACAATGACACGTATACTTGAGCGACTTCGCGTGTTCCCTTCACAATAAAGACAGCACTGCCGGTTGCGTACGGATTGGATTCCGATTGACCCATAGTGGTAAACTCAAAGTTCGCGAGCTTCCTTGACCGCAGATAATTTCCGAGCACGTAATGCACCTGGTTGTCGCTATAGTACCCACTCTCCCCCCCTCGAAGATTCACATAGACCTGCGAAGCAAGCCGCGAAGAAAAAAGGCCGATATTGTTGGCGAGAATCCCCTCTTGAACATT
>CAYPVN010000083.1:5503-7908 GCA_964414155.1 uncultured Chitinophagales bacterium | reverse complement strand
AACTCTCCTTTTTCCATGATTTGCCGGTCGTCGATCCAGATATTGAACCTTGTCCCGACCACGTCGATATGCGTCGTTGAGGTCCAATCGGCGCCGGTATGCTCGGCGTAGGGATGACCGAAGGCGATATGCGCGCCGGGGATTTTCTCGTCCTGAAGAATATGGCCAATTACGTGCTTGAGCTGGATGTTCGTGCCGATCGCAAACTCGCCGACACGGTCGCTGTTTTCGTCGGTGTGACAGTATGCCCAGAACTCCTGTTCGAGCTCCTTGTTATCGGAATAGACTTCCTTCATCCGGTTGTCTTTGATGACCACCGTAAGCGGCTCGTCAACCAGATCACCGTACTTGGAGCACAGATAATCACCGACGACTCCATTGACGACGAACGTACCGTTCACCTGCTGCGGAGCGGTGAAGACTTCCCCGCCGGGAAGGTTCCCCCATTTTTCCGGGCTGATGATACCGCTTGTCTTCAGCCACTTCAATCGCGGATTAAACTCCGCTTCAATCTCAGTCCCGCAATCAGTTGTCGCACGTATACGACTCGCCGAGCGGGCGAGTTGCAACACACGGGTGCTGATCTCATCAACCTTCCTGAAGTCGGCACGCATCCCCTCACGCATGATTTGTTCATTAATATTGATCATGTGTCCGTGCCGAAGCCGATGCTCCGTAACAACCTTCGTCATTTGCATGCGGGTGCGTAGCTCACCAACTTGTCCTTGCACAGTGTAGAGGCTTACCTTGCTGGTTGCGAGGTCATCGAGAATTTTGGAAGGCATATTTACATGAGGGCGCGGCGCATAGTCTTCGAGGATGAACACATTGCATTGCGCACCAACTTTCCTGATCTCTCGATACAGACTGGCTGCTATCTCCCGCGTCGCAATGTCAGCAATGAGGGTGACCCTTTCGTGTCGTTGAACCTGCAAGCAAACATTCACTGCATTATGTGCACCCTCAACCAGGTCAGCGTTCAGTGCGACTTCCTCGAACGTGTGAAGCATCGGCATCTTTAGACTGCTTTCATTGTTGGTTGTACCGGCTCATCCAATCCCACGCGTGTCTCTTCGATGATGTAATCGACGACAGCGTTCAGATCCTGGGTTTCGTTGAATACACGCAGCTGGCGTTCGGCACCCGGACCCATGTCGAGGATCTTCCGGATGTACTGGGTTTCCTCGCGACTTCCCAAATCATCCACAACATCATCGATGAACTGCAGAAGTTCTTCAATCAGGTCACGGGCGGGCAGCTCGATCTGTCGCCCGAAATCGATCAGCTTTCCCTCCAGTCCGTAACGGCTTGCCCGCCACTTGTTCTCCATAATAAGAGCGCGGCGGTACAGGCGGAAACCCATGTTTGACGCGTACAGCTTGTAGAGCTTGACGACGACGGCCTGCATGAGCGCCGCAAGTGCCACAGTTTCATCCGCTCGCATGGGGATATCGCAGATCCGGAACTCGAGCGTCCCGAAAAAAGGATGGGGACGGAGATCCCACCAGATCTTCTTCGCGTTGTCAATGCACTTTGTTTTGATCAGCAGGTTGACGAAGTTCTCATACTCGCCGTAGCTCTGGAAGTAATCGGGGATGTTGGTGCGGGGAAACTTGTCGAACACCTTGCACCGGTAGGATTTCAAACCGGTGTTGCGTCCCATCCAGAACGGTGAGTTCACGGAAAGAGCAAGGATATGCGGAAGGAAGTACCGCGCCGCATTCATCAGCTGGATGGTTGTTTCCTTATCTTCGATGCCGATATGAACATGCAAACCGAATATCAGGTTTGCGCGGGCCACCTGCTGCATATCCTCCACGATGGTCTTGTATCGATCATCGGGAAAAATATCCTGCCTGTTCCAATCGGCGAACGGATGAGTGCCAGCCGCGGCAAGTCGAAGGCCGTTATCATGCGCGAGCTTCACCATGTGGCGACGGAGCTCGAAGACCTCCAGCTTTGCATCCTTGATGTTCTTGCAGATGCCCGTCCCCACTTCGACAACGGACTGATGCATCTCCGACTTCACCCGCTCCTTGAGCTGTATCTTCCCTTTCTGAAGAATCTCGGCATGGATATGCGAACGAAGATCCCGGGTCACCGGATCAATCGTCTGAAACTCCTCCTCTATCCCAAGCGTGAAGCTCGGTTGCATGGATGTCCTACTTCTTGGGGACTATTTGTTTGCGCGCCTTTTGCCCGGCGCTGCCGTTCCCTGAAGTATCCATTGCATTCAGGAAATTCCCCCAACGGTACTCCTGCTGAGGCCGCTCGTTGCTCAGCGCTTTCTTCGCGGCAAGCTCGGAAACAGTATTGACAATCCAGGTAAAATTGTCGGGCCCCACCGAGTGATAGTCTGCATCGGGAGCGGGATTGAGAAAATCAATCGCGTACGGAATCCCGTC
>CAYPVN010000083.1:0-5403 GCA_964414155.1 uncultured Chitinophagales bacterium | reverse complement strand
GATAGTCTGCATCGGGAGCGGGATTGAGAAAATCAATCGCGTACGGAATCCCGTCGCGAACCGCAAACTCCAGCGTGTTGAGATCGTACCCGAGTGCACGGCAAAGCTTCAGACAATCACCCACAATGTGTTTCTCGAGTGCAGGCTCCAGTGGTTTGGGGTTCTTGACGTACCGCTCATGATGTGGTTGAAGTGGATCGTACTGCATAACGTGTACCTTCTCCTGCCCTACACAGTAACAACGGACATACTGTTGAAACTCAATACCTTCCTGCAGCGTCATCACCAGATCTTTGGTTTGATGATAGAAGTGAAAGAAGTCTCCTTCGTTGTGGATCTTATACACATGCTTCCATCCTCCTCCACTATGTGGTTTGAGGAAAGCCGGGAAGCCGATGTAGTCGAACATCTCCTTCCAGTCGAGCGGGTACCGAAGATTGCGCATGGATTGGGATGTCGTGTCGGGTGGATGTTGATATGAAGGAAGCACCACGGTCTTCGGCACCGCCACGCCGATCTTCGATGCCAGCGCATAGTTGAAGAACTTGTCGTCAGCGCTCCACCAGAAGGGGTTGTTGATGACAATGGTGCCGCCCAATACTGCGTTCTTGAGATACGCCCTGTAGTACGGGACATCATGCGAGATGCGATCAATGATGACATCGTACTTCGAGGGATCGGCCATTTTCGTGACCCCGACATCGACGAACTCAGCGAGCACACCCTTGTTCATTTCGTTGATCCGCGCAACGAGGGCGCCGGGAAATGAGTTTTCCATTCCGAAGAGGATTCCAACTTTTTTCATATGCTCTCCAGAGAAATGTTTGCCGGGTGAACCGATTGTGGCATTCTTGACTGATAAGGGGGAAAAAGAAAAGGGAAAAACTGTGTCTATGATAGGAAATTCAGTGCCGAGAATCAAGGAACCTTGAATAGACCTCAATGCAACGACTCTCGCAATCACAACGCAAACGAGTTAATAGATGACAGTTTCTTGTTGATTCTTTTTTCCAAAATCATACATTGAAGCCGTCATCCTATCCGTATCCGAGACCCTATGCAACGGCAAATCTACCAGGTTGGGTTTTTCCTTCTCATATTTTCTCTCTCTTTTTTCCTTCATCAACGGAATGAGAGAATGCCCATTCGTGGGAGCTACGATAAGATGATGCCGAGCGATTGGTTCTACCGTCAGCGCGCGTATCCACAGGGGTACATTGATCCAGCGCTGCGGAAGGCATCATGGGAACAAGCCGCCCAGTTGAATGCCCTGGCAAAGACCCAGACAAGCGCAGTCTGGATTGCAAAAGGTCCTTCCAATATTGGTGGACGGATCACGACGATGGATATCAGTCGGCAGAATCCAAACATCCTCTACGCAGGCGCGGCGGATGGCGGCGTGCTGAAATCCACAAATGCTGGCGTGAACTGGACTGCGCTCACCGATGATCAAACCAGTCTCTCAATGGGTGCACTTGCCGTCGATCCGGCCAACGATAATATTGTGTATGCGGGAACAGGCGAGGCAAATTCAAGCACCGATTCCTACGACGGCATCGGCATGCTCAAGACAACGAACGGCGGTGCAACCTGGTTCTCACAGGGATTGGAACAGGCGCGACATTTCGGCAGAATCGTGATTGACCCTTTGAACTCCAACATCGTGTACGCGGCGGCAATGGGCACCCTCTACACCCCTAACACGGTGCGTGGTGTTTACAAATCGACAAACGCCGGTGCTGCATGGACGAGAGTTCTCTTCGTCAGCGACACAACCGGTGTGGTCGACATCGCAATCAATCCAATCAACACGAACGTTCTTCTTGCCGCATCGTGGCAGCGTCGACGCGGCCCGCAGGGACGAATCTATGTTGGCGGCCCCGAAACAGGAATCTACCGAAGCACCGATGCTGGTGCTACATGGACCTTGCTCTCAGGCGGTCTTCCGGCCCCCGCTTCGAACGTGGGACGACCCGGAATAGCGATCGCTTCTTCCAATCCATCGGTTGCGTATGTAGCGTACGCAAACGACCCGGGCGATTTCATGGGATGCTACAAGACCACGGATGGAGGTGATACCTGGGCTCGAACGAGCGATGGTGCGCTCTCGAGTTTATATGGAGGTTTTGGTTGGTACTTTGGAAAAGTGTTCATCAGTCCGTTTGACGAAAACAGCGTCTACGTATGCGGCGTTTCAATGGGAAAGTCCACCGACGGCGGTGCAAGTTGGACAACGCAGAGTACCTCGCACGCAGATAACCACTCGGTGGTATTTCATCCTACCGACCCCAATTTGATCTTCAATGGGAACGATGGCGGCTATTGCAGATCCACGAATGGCAGCGCAAGTTGGTTCCGCGAAACAAATCAGGATCTCTATATTTCTCAATTCTACGCCGGCTACATAGACTATCTCAATCCCGTTGTCAGCATTGGGGGGATGCAGGACAACGGAACGCCGCGCACCACTACCGGCGGTGTGAGCAACTGGGCAAGCATTAACGGCGGAGACGGGTTCTATGCAGCCATTGATTACATCAACTCCAACTATCAGTACGCAGAATCCCAATTCGGCGTAATCAGGCGTACAACGACTAACTGGAGCAGCAGTTCTAGTGCAACCAGCGGAATCGGCAGCGGCAATCGAAAAAACTGGTCAACACCAATTATCATTGACCCGAATAATCCCCAAGTTCTTTATACAGGAACACAGTACCTGTACCGAACTACTGATCGCGCAGTCAACTGGACTGCCATCAGCCCGGATTTGACAAATGGGCTTGTTCCCAACTTCACGAGTTACGCGACCATCACCACCATTGACGCATCGAAAGCGGACTCGAACAACGTCATCGTCGGCACGGATGACGCAAACGTCTGGATTACGACGAACCTGGGTGCCAACTGGACCAATGTGAACGCCGGTCTTCCCAACCGCTGGATTACCCGCGTGCGGTTCGATCCGAATGATGCCAATATTGCATACGTAACATGTTCCGGTTTTCGGTTCGACATCCGGCTGCCACATGTATTCAGAACAACGAACCTCGGCGCGACGTGGCAGGATATCAGTAGCAACCTTCCCGAGGCACCCGTTACAGTTATTCTTGTCGATCCACAGCACACCAACCGTCTCTATGTCGGCACCGATGTCGGCTGCTATTTCACGACCAATCTGGGCGCCACATGGCTTCCGATGGGAACAGGACTGCCGAATGCCGCCGTCAGCGATATGCAACTGCATGGACCCACGCGTATCGCCCGCGCGTTCACGCACGGACGCTCGGCCTGGGAGATCAACCTCGACGACCTCGTCACCGATGTTGCTCAGAATCCTGAACAGCCCGTGGCATTCACGCTTGAGCAAAATTACCCTAATCCCTTCAACCCTTCCACAACAATCAGCTACTCAGTTTCCCAAGAGGGCCATGTCGATCTTGCCGTGTTTGACGCAACGGGAAGAAAGCTTCGAACACTTGTGTACGAAGCGGTACCATCGGGCAAACATAGCATAACATGGAATGGGAAGAATCAGGATGGGATTGGGGTAGCTTCGGGAGTGTATTTTTACAGAATTCGTGTGGGAGATGGTGTAAGTGGACAGCAGCAGTCGAGGAAGATGCTGCTTCTCAAGTAGGGACGTGGATTTCTACTTCAGCGGCTTTACCTTACCAACTTCATGAATGACTACCGCGTAGCCTTCGAGAACCTTCGGAAGCTTCTTCATCAGCGCGGGGGATTTCTTTTCCACAAACACGAGGATGCAGGGTTTTCCCCTGTAGATCCCCTCGCCAGTTCCCACCACACCGGGAATCGCCATCAGCTTACCCGTATGTTGCTGAAGCACGTTTGCGACAGTTTTCTTCGGGGCCATGTTGTTTCCACCTTTCTTTGATTCTTGCATGCCCGAACCTGTAAATGTGAAGGCACCCAGCAGCAAGAAAACAACGATCGTTCCATTCATACGACGCTTCCAGAAAACAATGCGGGGCACGATGTGAATCATGCCCCGACATCAACACACAAATTCCTTTGCCTTAGTTGCTGCAGACTGTCGCGTTGAAGAAACTCAGCACGGGGCCGATTGGATTTGTGAACGACGCGCCACCGCTCCCTGCAAAGTTCAAGCCCACGGGATTGCTCCCGCTCTGCGTCACCATTAACGAACCGGAGTCACCGGATCGGATGAAGTTGCTGGCGACGTAGATCTGGTTCACGAATGTTGCAACGCCAAAATCATAGCCCACATTGATCGTGACGTTGATGCCAGCAATGGTACCCGTTGTCAAGCCGGATGTGCGGCCCACCTTCTTCACGGCCAATCCAACGCTGGGAGCAACAACAGTTCCGCTTGGCGTGTATAAGTTGTTCACCATTGAGCAAACGTTGCCCTCGGTGTACTGAGCGATCGCTGCATCAATCTGGTTGTTCGACGTCGTGCTGATGACCTTGAACGCCGACAACGTTGCGACTTGCCCTGTACGCGCACAAAGCGGCCTGCCATCGTAACGGCCCGGCTGATCGATCCGCTCGCCAATGGACGCTGCGTTCTCACGTGCAAGCACGTGGTTGTTGCTCAACATATATCTCGTTCCACTGCCGCCTACCGTGACAACGCATCCGATGGTGCCGGCTGAACACTCCAGATCATTCCCGACGCTCACGCCGCATGGAACCGGCCGATACACTTTGGTGTACCCGGCCATAGGTCGAATTTCGCCTACCACATCGACACGAGTTCGCACGCCTTCAATTTCAGAAGGCAAGGCCGCCTGGGATTCCCTCCGAGTCAAAATAAGGATGACCGGTTTGCCGTCCCGATCCGCTCCGATACCCGTGCCGACGACATCAGGCGTGGCCATCAATTCATTTGTGTGCCGCTCCTGCACGGCAATGGCTGCCGCAACTGCAGGGTTGGCTTTGCTGAGTGTTCCTGCTTGTTGACTGGTGAGCGGCTCGCTCGCGTTCTCCTGGGGTTGATTACAACCAACCCACAGCGAAATGGCAAACGCGAATGCGACGAGGCTGACCTTCAGCCAGGAGGAACGAAGAACAGTTTGAAACATGAAAACCCCCGTTTGTAATAGTAGATGGAAGGGAGAAGATTGGTACCATAATATGAAAACATTCCAACCGAGTCAACTGGCAGGATCACATTCTAGATTGTCAGCGATCTAAGGAAACACCCAAGCAGCGGTTTCCTGAGGGTTTTTGAAGGGGTCGGAAAGCGGGCTGACCTTAGTATCGCGGCAACGTCGGGTCAACCGTGGCAGCCCACTGGTCGATGCCTCCGATTAGATTCTTCACCTTTCTGAATCCAGTCTGCTTGAGGAAGTCGACCGCCCGCTTGCTGCGCGGCCCGTGATGGCAATGGACAACAATCTCCTTCGATGAATCCAGTTC